>JAYSWO010000061.1:0-15349 GCA_043717975.1 Ferruginibacter sp.
AACCAAAACAGGCTTTCCTATTCCACTTGGTGGCATTGTGGTAATGAAAACAGTACAACCAATTATACAACAGCAAATAGATTTACTCATAAAGCAAAGCATAGAATTTGCCTTTTCAAATTATCCTGAGCTTAACGATTACATTCGCAAGCATGCACAAGAAATGAGTGAAGACGTAATGCGAAAACATATTGATTTGTATGTAAACAACTATTCGTTAGATTTGGGAGAAGAGGGGAGAGCCGCTGTAGAAAAGTTGATGGAAGTATATAAGACGACAGACCACGGACCACAGACCATTGAGTACTTATTAAAAGAGTTTTAAAAGATATTATTACAAGGTCCGTAATAGAAAATCGACTTCGATTTTTACAGACTTTGAACCTTTTACTTTCAACCTTCAACTGCTTTAGCCAGCCCTTCCTTGTATACCTTTAAGCATCTATCTCTAGCAAAAGTATGTTCAACTATCGGTTTGGTGTAAGAAAATTCCTCAAACTCTGGCACCCATTTTTTAATATATTTTAAATCGGGGTCAAACTTTTTTGTTTGTAGGTATGGATTGAAAATACGGAAATATGGTGCTGCATCACAACCACTGCCTGCTGCCCATTGCCAACCACCATTGTTGGCTGCAAAATCAAAGTCTAATAATTTTTCTGCAAAATAAGCTTCGCCCAAACGCCAGTCTATCAATAAATGTTTGCAAAGAAAAGATGCCACAATCATGCGTACACGGTTATGCATAAAACCTGTTGTATTAAGTTCACGCATTCCTGCATCCACAATCGGGTATCCAGTTTGTCCATCACACCATTTTTTAAACAATGCTTCATCATCTCTCCATTGGATAAAATCATATGCGGGTTTAAATGCTTTTCCCTTACCCACATGTGGAAAGTGCCATAAAATGATGTGGTAAAAATCTCTCCATATCAATTCATTCAAAAATGTTTCTGATAAATTGCGAGAATATTTTGCCAATCTACGAATACTGATTGTACCAAAACGTAAGTGCAAACCTAAGTGAGAAGTACCCCGTACACTTGGTATATTTCTTTGTGCAGCATATTTTTTTACCAATTCAGCTTCTACAGATTTAGATGGAAATGTTTGTGTACTTTTTGTAAAACCAATCTTTGCTAGTGAAGGAATTTTATTTTCGGGTATTTTCAAAAAGTTATGAAAATATTTTTCTGTTTCATACAATTTTAAATCATCTTCCTTTAATGTAGCTTTCCATTTTCTACTAAAGGGTGTAAAAACGGTATATGGTTTTCCATCATCTTTTACAACTTCTGCTTTTTCAAAAATTACTTGGTCTTTGTACGAAATAAATGAACCATTGTTTTTTTCTATCAATGTTTTTATGGATGCATCTCTTTGGGTAGCATAGGGTTCATAATCATTGTTGCAATACACATTTAGTATATTGTATTTTTTTAGTAATAGCGTAAAAGCCTCTAAGGGCGTACTGTGCAGTACATGTAATGTGGAGCCTAGTTCAACAAGCTTTGTTTGCATTCCTATCAAGCTATCGTGTATAAATTGTACCCGAGCATCTGATTTATTTTCTAGTTTATCTAAAATTTCTTTATCAAAAATAAAAATGGGCAATACGGAATGCTCACTTTGTAAAGCATGAAAAAGGCCTATGTTATCTTCTAATCTTAGATCTCTTCTAAACCAAAATATATTTATCTTCATAATTAGTAATTCCAATTTTTTTACTTTCAAATATAAAGTTCTTCCCAATACCTATAGGATCTTTTTTCGAATATTAAGCCAACACAAAGTTTAAAATAAGACCTTATAGGAATATGAAATAAGTAACAATTCAACAATAAACATCACTAGCCTTCTTCATCAACTCTTCCACAATTTTGTAAGTAACATTGTTTATATAAATTTTATTTTCCATACCAGCCACCCATCTAATGTTATAAATTGAATTACTTAAAAACACTTCGTCTGCATCTACGATATCTTCTGTTTTAACCACCGTTTCAACTACGGAAAAACCAGAAGCTCGTATTTTTTCTATTAAAAATTTTCTCATTACCCCTGCTACACATCCTTGTGTAAGTGCTGGAGTGTAAATAATTTCGTTTTTTATGTAAAAAACATTGGCAATAGTAGTATCACAAATGTTTCCCTCACTATTCAATATTAATGCATCATTGCATTGTTGTTTTTTGGCATACATAGCGCCCATAAAATAGGGCAGATAATTGTTATTTTTTAAATTGCTAAATGTATCTATACTCTTTTTAGCCTCTGTAAAAATGCACAATTGTAAACCATTGCTATTTAACGGTCCATTATCCTCTGGCAGTTGTATGGCTTCTATAATATAATTGGGCGTATTGTTTTTTGCATCATATAAGCCACCATCGCTTCTAATGATAGTAAGCCTTATTCTAGCAGAAGTTAATTTATTTTTTGCAGCCAATTGTAAAATGTCTGCTTCTAGTTTTTCTGGAGATAATAATTTGGGTATATCAAATTTAAACATTTGCATGCCTTTCCATAATCGAGCAAAATGTTCATCACTTAAAATGAGTTTGCCATTTTTAAGTTTCAGGGTTTCGAAAATACCATCGCCATATCTTAGACCACGATTTTGTGCAGTAATGATGGGTTCGTTTGCCTCAATAATTTTTCCGTTATAATTTATAAAATTCACCATGCTTTATTCGTATTTATTGGTGCCATTAGTTACTTATTGATGTAAAGAAAAATTTGCTTTATTCTTTTGCATAAAATAAAAAATCTTCCTCAAAAGGAAGATTGATAATAAATTACAGGAAGTAATATTTTATAATTCCTCAATTATCTTGTGTTTTACTGCGTATAAAATTAAACCAGCCGTTGTTTTTGCACCAGTTTTTACTTTCAATTTGTCTCTCAATGCCTCTACTGTGCGTGGACTAAGCTCTACCAAATCTGCAATTTCTTTGGTGCTTTTTTCTTCACACATTAACCTAAGTATCATAGTTTCCTTGTCATTTAGCTGAGCATCAGCATTTTGAAACTGCTGTGGCATTTGCACATTGCGCTGTTTTAAATTGGTAAGCAATGCCTGATTGGTTAATGTATTAAAATAGTATTCATCGCTATGGCAAGTTTTTATGGCTTCATAAATTATTTCACTATCGCTTGTTTTTGATAAATAACTATTGGCGCCAATTTCCATGAGTTTGGTAATCATACTATGGTCGTCCATCATTGTAAGCATAATTACTTTTGCGCCTGGGCATACTTTTCTTATTTCTGGTAAAGCTTGTATACCATCCATTACAGGCATCTGAATATCAAGTAATATTACATCTGTAGTTAATGATTTTAGCATGTTTATTAAATGCATACCATTATCTGCTTCGGCAATAATTTCGATATCTTTTTTTTGGCTTAGGGCTGCTTTTACACCTGCTCTATAAAGCACATGGTCGTCAGCAATGATTACTTTAATGGGTGTTATTAGTTCGTCTGTCATAATTTACTCGTAAAAGTAGCTAATTTTTATAAGTAATTTTACGAATTTATAAACTTATATATATTTTCACAAAAACATATTAGTTATCTTAATAATAAGAAGGAGTCTTTTTTTGTTACAATTTCTCCTAAATCGCAGATAACCTCAAGCATAAATACATAAGCTCCACCTTCTTGTTCCACCCCTTTGTATCTTCCATCCCAACCCATGGTTTTTTCATTTGCCTTTATGTTTTTTACTTCATAAACCAATTGACCAAATCTATTAAAAATGGCAAACTTTATTATTGATTTTATTCCTCTTGTTATGGGACGGTAGAAGTCGTTTTTACCATCTCTATTGGGAGAAAATGCACTTGGCAATAAGAGATTGGCATATTTACATTCCACAAAGATAGTTATGCTATCTTCTGAAACACAGGCACTATCGCTCGTTACTTTTATAATAAAGTTTTCTGTTTCTAAAGCGGTACCACTTGGTATCTGGCAATTTGCACAGCTAAGGTTTACACTCGGTATCCACTCATAAGAAATAATATTGGAAGTATACGAAGGTGAAATAGTAAAGACCGTGTTAAATGGTAAAACCTGATCTGCCCCAGCATATACTATTGGCAGCGATTTTACAATAATATCAACAGTAGCAGTGCTACTAAAACAGCCCGCAGAATCTGCAAGTGTTGCTAGATATGAGGTATTGGAAATACCGGTTACAATAGGATTATAAATGGTTGTATCTGATAAGCCAATACCTGGCGACCATATAACTCGTTTCTGAGGTGGACTTACATTTATGTGCACCGTATCTTGTAAGCATACATATATTGGATTTTTTATGGGCATTGCGGTAAATGGTTCAAAAACAGTCGCAATAACACTGTCTTTTTTACTGCACCCCAAACTATTGGTAGCTATCGCATAAAAAATAGTGCTAGTATTTGGGTTGGCTATTACGGTATCACAATTTGGGCAAGATAAAAAAGTAGCTGGTGACCACAGTAGTGTATCGCTATGAAAAGCAAAAAGAGAATCTGTTTTGCCTTGGCACAATGTATCTGCTCTAGGAAATAAACGTAGAAATGGTGTTGGTTTTACATTTACTGTTTTTATTAAACTATCTGTACAGCCATTTTTATCTGTAGCAAATAATTTAATGGTATAAACACCCGCACCTGGGTAATACAAAATAGGGGGCTGGTATATGGTATCATTTTTTGGTACAATGCCGTAATTCCAATACCAAAGTTTTACGGTATCTGTAGCCAGATAAGGAATAGAGGTATTGGTTATCGTATCGGCATTATTTGCACATACACTGGGGTTTGATGTATAACTTAAATTAGGCCCTCTCACACTGATTCCAGGGTTTAATCGTAATGTGTCACCACAATATTGAGTGCCATTATTTATTATTACATAGTTATTTGTAAAATTGCCAAACAATGTAGCTGCAACCGTATAAGGGTTGCTGCTGTTACTAACTTCGGGCAAGCCTAGCACATTCCATTTATATGAAATGCCAGCAGTGGTATAATTATTTTGTAAAGTAAAAGTGGTATTGCTATTTCTGCAAACAAAATTATCTGCATTAGTAAGTGTGGGGTTAGAAGTGTAAATAATGGAAGCTATACTATCTCTACACCCTGTAGCATTATCTACAATGGTAAGTAGGGTATTAAAGGCACCATTTGCAGGGAAGGTATGTAGTGCATTTGATGTAAATACATTTGGCGAAGCATCTCCAAAATCCCATTTAACCAAAGATTGATTTCCTAAGCTTGTATTGATAAAGGAAAATGTTTTTTTAGCCGTACATGTATTGGAATAAGTAAAACTAGCTATAACCCCTACTACATTTATTTGAAAAACAATTGGTGTGCCGGCACATCCATTAAAGAAAGGAGTTACTCGAATTGTTTTTGTACCGAGTGTAGCATACTTATGTTGGGTTATCGTATCTGTTACGGTTTCTAAAGTACCATCTCCATAATCCCAATTATAGGTATTGGCATAGGTAGCTTTTGCCACAAATACTGGTGTTTCTGACCCACAATACACGAGTTTTTTGGGATAAGCAGTATGATTTATTGGTGGAATACCAAAAGCAATAGCTGGATAATTATAAGAATTTGTACAACCTTCGTTTGTTGTAATATTTAGTGTAGGTAAATA
The DNA here is from genome assembly GCA_043717975.1 of Ferruginibacter sp. Lineage (GTDB taxonomy): Bacteria > Bacteroidota > Bacteroidia > Chitinophagales > Chitinophagaceae > Ferruginibacter. Next base: position 5,668 of record JAYSWO010000061.1, read on the forward strand.
AGTACCAGAGTCTATATAATTGTGCAGTGTTGAATTACCAGTTGTGCTCAGTGGTGCGGAGCCATCGCCGAAGCTCCAAGTATAATTGGTAACAGAGCCACCTACTGGTACATTTATATTTGCACTAAAAGAAGTAGCTGCTACCACACAACCACTGCTAGGTGAAACGCTTGCACTAATAGGAGGATTTTGAACAATAATGCCATAGCTACTTGTAGCAAAACACCCACCTGCATCTATTGCTTTTACTGTGGCAGTGTAGCTGCCAAAAGCAGCATAGGCGTGAGAAACTGTTGGAGTAGTGGTTGTAGCATTGCTACCATCCCCAAATGCCCATTCATAAGAAGTAATACTACCATTGCCTGTGGTTGTAAAATTAATAGTGCCTGGGGTGCAAATGTAGTTTCTATCAGCTCCCAAGCTGGTTACATTGCTTTGATTGATAACGATGGTTTGTGAAGTTTCTAAAACCCCAAAATCGAAAATAGCTACCAATTTTACGACGTAAGAGCCTGCTAAAGTGAAATTTACACTGGGATTTGCATCATTGCTAACCTGCCCATTGCCAAAGCTCCATGAAAAGCCAATTGGGCTTCCAGTGCAGGTTTGTGTAAAATTAATGGTAGTAGGGTTACACAATACTGCTGTAGTGCCTGCATACGTAAATGATGCTGACTGTGCCTTTAAAAAATAGGGTAAAAATGCAGTAAAAAAGAAAAGGGCTATTTTGGGCATAACTTTTACCGCATAAATGCGATGTGGTTATATCCTTTCAAAGACCGTGCTACAAATTGATATATTCCCCCGATACTATATTTTTATAAAAAATAGATATGCAAGTATCTTGTATAGTTTTAGTATTATTTGCTTTTAACTACAAATGTTTTCTAAAAAATATTGATAATCTTTTATTTATATAATTAACTTTATTTATTCTTATTGTTTACCAACATCCATTTTGCTGTTTCATAAATGGCCGTAGTTAACTGCCCCATTTCTTTTTTTACTGAATCTTTTTGTGCTGCATTTAAATTTATTGGCTCATTGGTTACGGTTACCAATTCTTCTAAAATCATTGGTTTTCCATTTTTAGATTCAAACTTGGTGTTTTCCATATGAATATTTTTTCTATAAAAATATTTTTCATTTACAACACCTATCCACCCGGGCGCATGATAAATAATAAATGCCGCATGCTCTTTTTTTGTAGGGTCTAATAAATCTCTGCCGAGTGTAGAGTTTGTGTAAGGTTGTTGTATCATACTTGCAATGGTAGGCAAAACATCTATCTGCGATACAGGCTCATTGTGCACTTGAGGTGTAAGCAAAGATGGCGCATAAAACAATAATGGGATATGCTCATCTGCCAATCGTTGTTCGTCCCAAGCTTTAGGGTAAACCGCATTGGAATTGCCTTCTAGCCCATGATCGCCCATAAAAACAAAGATGGTATTGTGAAAGTATGCTTCCTTCTTAGCTGCTTCCATAAATTTTTGAAAGCAATAATCAGAGTACAAAAAAGCATTGTATTCCTTTAAAGATTCAAAACCATTTTTCTTTAATTCTCCTTCCGAAATATTTTTTGGAGCAAAATCTTTATCTTCTTCTGGTATATTAAATGGACGATGGTTGTCTGCCGTTTGTATGATGGTAAAAAATGGTTTTGTTTGTTTTGCCATTTCCGCATTGGCCGCAAGAAATAAATTTTTATCGCTAATGCCCCACACATTTAGTTTTGGTACATTGTATTTTCCTTCTTCAAAAATATGAACGTCTTTTATATTTTGTACCAAACCTTTAAAATTATTAAACTCACTTCGCCCACCAATAAAATAATATTTATCATAACCTTCAAAATCATTAATGATGGTTCGTTGGTTTACGGCAGCTTCATTGCGTGTAGAAAATTTTGCAAGCTGCACATCGGGTATGCCCGAAATAGTGGCAAACACACCTCGTGCTGTACCGAAGGTTGGTGAAAAACATCTATTAAAAAATATCCCTTCTTTACACATTTGATTAAAGTAAGGGGTAGCATTTAATACATTGCCACTCATGCTGCTTTTGTACATGCTAAAGCTTTCGCAAATAACCAGCACCACGTTGGGTTTGCTTTCTAGGGCTTTGCTATTGGGGCATACAAGTCTGGTATAATTATCTTTTACATTATTGCCAATACCAAGAAAAATTTTTATTTGCGAATAATTTTCTTTTGCCTTGGTATCGTATTCAGGTTTTCTAAAGCGTAACGTAGTAAAAAAATTCTGCATAGGGTTTAAAGCCAAATTGCTTTTAAAGCCATCATTTAAATTAAATGCTCTAAAAAAATTGAGTGGACTTGCGGTAAAAAAGCCATACATAAACCAACCCAAAAACAACAACAAAACACTGTGCCATATTTTACGAAAACTAAATTTGTGTATGCTTATACTTCTATCTTCCACACCTACATGTGTGCGACGAAACATCCACACCATCATTATAACAGCTCCAAACAATCCTATTAAAATCCAAACTATTGGATAGCTTTGCCATATCATTTGCAAGCTTTCTTTTGGGTCTTCTGCAAAAATGAGTGCATCTGCATTTAGCCTTGCGTTAATGTATGCAAATTGACCAAAATCTGCACCATAAAAAAACAATAATAATAATGTAACTACCCCAAGATAACCTGTCCAAATTTTTTTAGACGTTTCATTATAAAATGGCGAAAACTTTTTGTACAAAGAAAGAATAGCTATGGGAGTAAGTATAAACGAAATCCAACGCAGGTCGTACTTTAGCCCTAACCAAAAAGATGACCCAAGTTGTGACCATGCGATATTATCTGGCTTAAAAAAAACTACAGTAGCTACCCTAAAGGCTGTAAATATAAATAGGTAGATAAGCAATAGTGTTATAATCCACTGAACAGTTTTTGGTACAAGCCATTTTATAAACATCGTAATATTATTCTGATATTTTATTTAAAAAATTCTACTTAATTATTATTTTGATTCGAACGAAAAATCTTAGCGTTAAATTGGTTTACACCATTAATCTATTTCCACAATTGCACTATTTATCCCGACCTTTCGTGATTTTCCTATTGGCCTAGTTGCACTTTTTTTTTATTATTCAACAATAAATATTTCGCCATATTATGAAAAGCATTTGTAGTATTTTTCATAATATTTTTTATGCTATCGTTTCTTTTGTTTAACAATACTGGTTCATTATCTATTACAGACACAAAATCTATATTGCCTGTTTTTAAATTTTGAGCAAAATGAAATTCATTGCCAACTACGCCAATTGTTCGCATATCAGGGTCAGCAATAAATGCAAATCTATTTTTATTTACAGTGGTATCAAAAAGATTATTACCAAGCGTGGTATTTGTATGGTTTTGTTTGACCAAATAGGCCACAGATGGAAAAATATCTAATTGAGATGCCGGTTCTTTAATTCTTTTTGGTTGTAACAATTGTGGCGCATAGAATAGCAACGGCACATGCTCTGCCAATATACCTTGCTTGGTAAAACTTTGTGGAAACATATCGCCAGCATCGCCCCTTAGCCCATGGTCACCTACAAAAACAAAAATGGTATTGGCAAAATATCTTTCTTTTTTGGCAGCTTCTATAAACGCACTAAAACAAAAATCTGTATATCTAAATGCATTTAACTGCGCATTATCTTCAAAACCATATTTGCTTAATGTATCTGTTGGATAATTTACTTTTTTAAACAAATTTAAATCTTCGGTAGGTATGGTATAGGGTCTGTGGTTGTCTGCCGTTTGAATGATGGATACAAATGGTTTTGTTTGTGTAGCAAAAACTTTGTTGGCTTCTAAAAACAAATTTTTATCACTAATGCCCCATACATCTACTTTGGCTGCTTTAAAATTTTCTTCTTCATATATTTTTAATCCATCAATATTATTGGTAAGCACACCTCTTATATTTGCCCAAGTTGTACTCCCTCCTAAAAAATAATATTTTTCATACCCTTTAAAATCATTCATTATCGTATGCTGGTTTACGGCCGCAGGGTTACGACTAGCTGTTTTATTATCTTGCACATCGGGTATGCCAGTAAGCACAGCCCACACACCACGAGCAGTACCAAAGGCTGGCGTAAAACAGCGCTCAAAGAAAATACCATTGCTACACAGGGTATTAAAATATGGCGTAGGGTTTAAGCCATTGCCAAACATAGAACTTTTGTATGCGCTAAAACTTTCGCAAATTACAATTACAATATTTGGTTTTGATAAAGTATCTGCGGTTTCATTAAAACTATAAGAACGGTTTAAATGTAAGGTAGCTGTGTTGGTATCTTTTACTGAAAAATAGTTGGCCATTAATGGATATGCTTCTTGTACTTTTTTAATATCATATCCTGCGTTTTTAAAGCTCATGCTGCTAAAAAAACTTTGAATGGGATTCAGCGCCACATTGGCTTTAAAATCGTCAGACAATGTAAAAGCATCGCTCCAGCGCAATGGATATTGACCCACTTTTCCAAAAATGGCTATCCCAGTAAGCAGCACAAAAATTATTGTGGCCAAAATTTTATTTCTTCTTGTATTGATAAAATGACTTGCTTCTATTTTACTCAACCAACGTTTTACCATCCACACAAAAACAAACAGTACGATTGCTAATATAAAAAATATTTTTACGAGTGGATAGGTTTCCCACATCATTTTTGCAGATATAGCTGCATCTTTTGCAAAACTAATAATACCAGCACTCAATCGTTGTTTTAAGTAATCGTAATAGTAAAAATCGCTCCCGTAGGCAATAAGAAAACTAAGAAAAACAATCGTTAATAATACCAACCAAAACGTTTTTGCTTTTTTATTTTTAAAGGGTTGTATAAAAGACGATATGATAAACATTCCCAAGCCAATGGCTGAAACTACTCTCAAATCAAATCGTAAACCCATCAGCATCATAGAGCCACTAAAGGCTTTTTCATTTGGTCGGTAATGAAAGAAGAAAAACACTCTGTACAATGTCATGCACAAAAGCAATATTGCCATAACAGCAAAAGCTAAACGAATCGTTTTAGGTATTTTAGTAAAAAACAACATGGGGGCAAAGTTCTTAAAAAAGTTGCGCTAAGTTAAACTGTTTAGGTTTGTTTTGCGCATGGTGGTTGTATGAATGGTATTATTTACATTTGCCATAACATTATGCATAAAATAATACAGGTAGATAGAAATTTGTTTGAATTTGTAAATGACCATTTACACAACAACTTTTTCGACTTTTTTATGCCTCTCTTACGCAATTCCAATACATGGTATCCTTTGTATATTTTTATGCTTTTTTTTGTATTGCTCAATTTTAAAAAAGATACATGGTGGTGGGTTGTATTTGCAGCTGGTACTGTTTATTTGTCTAATTTTATTAGTAGCAATCTTATAAAAGAGAATATACACCGATTAAGGCCTTGCAACGACCCCGAGTTAATGATCAAGATAAAGTTTTTGATAGGTTACAGACCACAAAGCTCCAGTTTTACCTCCTCGCATGCCACCAATCACTTTGCCATGGCTACTTTCTTCTTTTTTAGCTTAAAAAAATATATTGGCAATATATCGTGGCTTTTCTTGGTTTGGGCAGGTATAATTTGCTTTGCACAAGTGTATGTGGGCGTTCATTTCCCCCTAGATGTAGTTTGTGGTGGTATTATTGGTTTTCTTTTCGGATATTTGTCCGCAACATCTTTTAATAAAAGATATTCTTTAATGTAATTAAACACAATGATTGAGGTTTTTATACTACTGTTACTCATATTATTAACAGGTCTTTTTGTAATGAGCGAAATAGCTCTAGTGAGTGCCCGCAAAGGTCGCTTAGAATCTATGGCTGCTAAAGGTGATGAAAAAGCAAAAGCTGCTTTGGATCTAGCCAATAACCCAGAAAAATTTTTAAGTACCGCTACCATTGGTATTACACTAATATCCATTTTAGTAGGTGTATTTGCTGAAGATAAATTTAGCAAAATGCTTACGCCCTATTTTCAAAAATATACACTTACGGATAAGTATGCAGAAAGCATTGCTACCATTGTGGTGGTACTTATCGTAACTTTTCTTACCATCATTTTTGGCGAATTGGTGCCAAAGAAAATTGGGTTGCTTCGGGCAGAAAAAATAGCAAGAGCTGTTGCCATTCCAATGAATTTTTTGTCCACACTTGTTCACCCATTGGTATGGTTTTTATCTAGCATTACAAGTGGTATTTTCAAAATATTTAACATAAAAAAACCAGCAGATAGTGCCGTTACTGAAGAAGAAATAAAAGCCATGATATCGGAAGGTAGTGAGTTTGGTTCTATTGAAGAAGATGAAAAAGAAATTATTGAAAGGGTATTTCATTTAGGCGATAGAAATATTACTTCTCTTATGACACATCGTACAGATATTGCATGGTATGATATGAAAGATACGGTGAACGATGTAAAAAACAAATCGGAGGAAATTATCTTTAGCACTTTTCCGGTATGTGAAGATACGGTGGACAATATAAAAGGTATTGTATATGTAAAAGATTTGCTGAAAGCTGATCCCAACAAGCCTTTAGCCAATATTTTAAAACCAGCTTTATTTGTACCTGAAAATAATTCTGCCTACCAATTATTAGAAAAATTTAAAGGCACAAAAATACACTCTGCATTTATTGTAAATGAATATGGCACGCTAGAAGGCATGATAACCCTCAATGATATTCTAGAAGCCATTATAGGCGACGTACCACAAACAGGGCAAGAAGAGTATGGTATTACCAAAAGAGATGATGGCACGTATTTGGTAGATGCGCAAATACATTTTTACGATTTTCTAAGCTATTTTGAAAAGGCTGAATGGATGAATGAAGGTGAGCATGAATTTGATACACTGGCAGGTTTTGTGTTGCACGAGCTAGAGCATATACCAATTACAGGCGAAAAGTTTTCTTGGAAAGATTTTACGCTAGAGATTATTGATATGGATGGGCAAAGAATTGATAAAATTTTAGTAACTATTTCGGAAGATTTGAAGGAAATAATGGAGGACGAGTAAATCTGCCCTTCAAGAAACAAACTTACGCCCTCATGTAACTGGGTTTTTATATTATGTGAAATTGTGTTTATAATACAACTCAACAATTTTAATCGATTCTATAATTACACTACATTTTTATTTTACCAGTTATCATTTTATGGTTTAATTAATCCCGCCTATTTATCTCTATTTAAAGACCTCTTTTTTTGCATTTATTCTTCATAATATTTTACATCATTCAGCTTTAAAAAATCTTTGATGGCTTCTACATGAATACACCTTCCCACGTTTAGAAATGAATGATTGATGGTGTGGGTTCTTTTTCCTTTGCTAGTAATTTCAATTTTTTGTTCGTCAAAGCCCATGTGGTATTGCACAGTATGCGATTGCATGCCACACACAAGTCCGTTTGTATCAAATAATGGGCCACCACTTTGGCCTCTAAGCCCTGGTGTACTTATTTCGAGTCCTACTATCTTTACAGCCTCGCCAACATGCCTTGTAATTATTCCGTCTATTGGGAAAGATGGCGAATTAATATTTCCAAAGTTTGTAAAATTTATATCATCATTATTAGTGTCATATTCAAAATTGGTAAATTCTGCAAAGGGAAATCCAAATCTGCATAAAAGTTTTCCTTGCTTTAGCACTGTGCTATCTTTTAAAAATGTAGCATAAGATGTATAATGGTTTTGGGTAACATTTTTAAATTTTAAGATAGCAAGGTCAAGCGTTGGGTGTGGAATATAATCGAAGGTGGCGCTATCTGTACAGTTTAGAAAAAAGTTTTTTAGTTGTGCTACTGCTTCTGTGGAAGTGTAATTGTATTTTGTTTCTAAGTCTTTTAATTGTTTTTTGTATTTACCATCTAGCTTTACGCCCAATAGTTTTTTCTCCGCCTTAAAATTTCTGTAATGCGCATTTATACTATGCTCGGCAAGCAATTGGTCTAACACGTGTTTGCAGGTAATGGCCACGCCCAATTCGTTTACAAAAAAAAGGGTAGCAGCACCTGGTTGTATAAAATTATTATGGTAGTGCCTAATAATGGTATGCACTGGTCTTGTATATTTTTGTATTTCTTCGATGGCGTTTACGAACATATGTTTTGGTTTTTTATCGTTTTACGATGTGGGTTATGGTAAAATTACATTTTATCCTTTTGCTTTTATAAAAAATAACAAGTATTCAGAAGATTTAAAAGTATTTTTAACATCACGCTTCTGTTAATAGTACAGGTATGGGCACACAAATGTTTTTTGTTACCAATAGAGGTAGGGGTATAACTATGATGAGATAAAATTATTATTAGATTCACTTTTCTGTATATTCACTCGTATAAATTTTGTGTAATGCGCTTATTCATATTTTTATTACTCTTTGCTATTGCTAGAAATGCCTCAGCTCAATTAGATGTAAAAACGCTAGCTGTTTTGCAAAAAACTCAAAAGGCAATATCGGCATTATCAAATTTCTCTTACGATTTATTGCGAGAATATAAATATCCCTCTGATAATTACGATTTAACTAAAATGGGGAAAGTTAGTTTTTATAAAAATGAAAGTGATAGTATTTTAGGATTTAATTTATACAGTGTTAGTAAAGAATTTACAGATTTTTATAACAATTTTCAAAGGTTTACGCTATTGCATGAAAATAAAAAAATTGAAGTGCATAAACAAATAGATTCAAACTCCATTGCTAGTAACTCATTTGTTTCTTATTCTATCATAGCCATACAAAAACTTATTCCACAGTTATTACAATTGAAAGATATTGCTATCAACACTAGTGATTCCATCATTAAAGGAAAAACTTATTTTAAAGTAAAAGTGCTTACCCAAAAAAGTTATTTTGATTTTTATGGGTTAGTGCAGTTAGATACAAAAGATTTTGAAAGAGAGATTTTTTTATTAATTGATGCAAATACCTATTTGCCTTATCAATATTATGTAAAGTTTAAAGTTACTAATTATGGTATTGATTTTTTAAGAAACACTTATACAAATATTAAAAAAAACATAATTCTATTACCTAAAAAAAGATGGGAACCTGGTAATTATATGCCTCGTTATACGCTAAAGTTAGACAACGAAGAAAAAAAGTTAATTTCCTTAGGCGACAGTATTCCAACAACACTTTTGCGGAAATATATGCCTAGTGGAAGTAGTGTGATAAGCACAGCTTCCTTTAAAAATAAAAAAACGATGTTTTATTTTTGGATTAAGAGCTGTGGACCATGTGTGGCCTCTTTCCCTAAACTAAAAGCTTTACAAAAAGAGTATGCAGATAGAGAAGTAGATATTGTGATGATTAATTGTTATGATAAAGAAAAAGACATTGCTTTTTTTTATAACAAACACCAAACTAATTATGCGATGCTTTTCAACGGACTTAAGTTGCAAAATAAAATTGGCATTGTGGCTTATCCCACTGTGGTTGTAATTGATAGTAATCAAAAAGTATTATACAGCGGTGATTGGGATGAGATTATGATTAGAAAGATTTTGTAAATGAAATCTCGTGGTATTTGTTTGTACAAATTCATCGTATTATTGAAACTTTATCATTCTCGCATTCACGAAGGCTTGGTACAGCCGATGTGTTATAAAGGGCTTTCATTTTTTTCGAATAATTTTT
>JAYSWO010000062.1:0-2345 GCA_043717975.1 Ferruginibacter sp.
GCTGCGTGAGGCCGATGTAAAGGAGCTGATGAAGAAAAATTTAAAACTGGGTAGCTACAAACTTTGGCGAAAAAGAGTGCATACAATTAGCAGTAAACATGTTGCAAAAAGAAGTGCAGATATTTCAAGATTTAAATGCAGCATGCAAAGGGCAATAAGTATGAATAAAATTTCTAAAAGATAAATATGCAAACTTTTATAGATACTGCTGCTTTACTACAAATGGAACAACGTAAAAGAGCCATGCTTATAAATAGTATTGGTGGTTACAAATTTGTTTCGCTTATTGGTACTGTAGATGAAAATAAAATAACAAACCTTGCAATATTTAGCTCACTTTTTCACTTGGGTGCAAACCCCGCCCTTATTGGTTTTATTGTAAGGCCCGATTCTGTTGATAGACATACACTTTCTAATATTTTGGCTACAAATGTTTATACCATCAATCATATAAACGAAAGTATTTACAAGCAGGCACACCAAACATCTGCTCGTTACGAAAAGGAAATCTCGGAGTTTGATGCTACAGGATTAACGGCAGAATTTAAAAATAATTTTGTGGCACCATATCTAAGGGAAAGTAATATTCAACTAGGTGTAATTTTTCGAGAAAGAATAGACCTAACTATAAACGGTACTATTTTAATTATTGGAGAAATTGTTCAGTTATACTGCCCTCAAGATTGTATTTGCGAAGATGGATTTATTGATATTGAAAAAGCAAACAGTATCACTTGCTCGGGCCTAGACAGCTACCACACTACCACAAAACTAAGTAGATTAAGCTATCCAAAACCAAATGAAGAAACAACCCAAATAATATCTGCTTACGTTGAATAAACCTGCCATAAATATTGTTTGGCTTAAAAGAGATTTAAGATTTACAGATCATGAGCCATTGTTTGTAGCTACACAAAAAAACCTACCCGTATTATTAATTTATTTTTTTGAACCAAACGTAATGGCTTATCATGACAGCGATGTGCGACATTGGCGTTTTGTGTATGAAGCCCTACAAGAAATGCAAACAAAGCTTCTAGATAAAAATGTACAGCTTTATATTTTTTATAATGAAGTAGAAAAAGTATTTGAAAATATTGCCAATAATAACACAATAGAAAATATTTTTTCTCACCAAGAAGTAGGTAACAAAATTACATACGATAGAGATATTGTTATGCAAGCTTTTTGTAAGAAGCATAATATTGTATGGCAAGAGTTTCAACTAAATGGCGTAGTAAGAAAATTAAAAAGCAGAAGCAAGTGGCAAGAAAAATGGCATGCTTATATGATAGCTCCTGTAAAGTTAATTGATGAAAACTTTTGCAATTTTGTAAAACTGGATACGAAATTGTATGAAACTTTAAAAGGCGAAACATTACCAAAGGATATTACAACAAGAAGTAATAATTTTCAAGAAGGTGGCGAAAGCCTTGCTTGGCGATACTTAGATAGTTTTGTAAAAGAGCGACATGTAAATTATAGTAAGCATATTAGTAAACCTAGCCTTAGCAGAAAAAGTTGTGCAAGAATATCGCCTTACTTGAGTTATGGTTGTATTAGTATGCGCATGGTTTACCAATATACAATGCAGCATTATGCAACTTCACCAAATAAAAGAGCACTGAGTAATTTTATAAGTAGGCTGCATTGGCATTGCCATTTTATGCAAAAATTTGAAGATGAGTGTAGCATGGAATTTGAAAATGTAAACGCTGCTTACAATGATTTGATAAAACCTAAAAATGAAATTTACACACAAGCTTGGCAACAAGGCAATACAGGGGTGCCGCTTGTAGATGCATGTATGCGATGCCTCGTAGCTACTGGATATATTAATTTTAGAATGCGTGCCATGGTGGTTTCATTTTTTGTGTTTAACCTTTGGCAAGATTGGCGGCATCTTCATTTTTTGGCAAAGCAATTTTTAGATTATGAACCTGGCATACATTACCCACAGCTACAAATGCAAGCAGGTGTAACGGGCATAAATACGATACGCATATACAACCCAACAAAAAATGCAGAAGAGCATGATGCAGATGGAATTTTTATAAAACAATGGTTGCCCGAGTTGAAAAATATTCCTGCAAATCTTATTTATGAACCATGGAAATTGAGTGTTATTGAGCAACAATTGTATAAATGTGAAATAGGAAAAGATTACCCTGCACCTATTGTAGATATAGAGGCTACAAGAAAATATGCAAGCGATATTGTTTGGAGTTTTAGAAAAACAACCGCAGTAAAAAAGGAAGGAAAACGAATTGTAGAAAAACATACAAGCAATACAAAAACATTTATAACAAGAAAAAAGAAAACAATTGCAGAAGATAGGAATGGTT
>JAYSWO010000063.1:0-2344 GCA_043717975.1 Ferruginibacter sp.
TACTAAAAAAAAATTGGAGCCTAAAATATTATATCTATAATAAATAGCTTTTCCTGTAAAATTGGTTGAAGCATCATATTTTAAATACTTAATAAATAGGAAAGAATCCTTAATAAAAAAATTTTGAACCATTGCTAATTTGGAGCTATACTCAAAATACTTCGAAAAATCATACCTATTGTTATAGACAAAACTCTTTAGTAAAGTATCAAATTTATAAGAGCAACCGGACAAAGAGTTTTTATCAATAAAAAAGATTAAATCCTTATTATAAATATAGTCTGAATATTTACTTAATCCCGCTAAACAATATTTATCAATTACGAATGAACTAAAATTTAGAAAATAGATAGAATCATTTTCAATGTAATAAAGATTTGTTATTCCATTTTCGGACTTGTAAAATTTAGTTCCTTTATTTAAAAAAGAGTTTACTTCTGCAGGAAAATTGATTTCCTGACTTGTTAACTGATTAAAATAAATTTTTGAAGGTTGTGAACATCCAAAAATTATAAAAGATAAAGCTAAATAAAAAATTAACTTACTCATTCCATTTCCAAATTCTAACTATGCTATCTCTTACCAATTCATTTCCTTTGCATATCACAATACTATTGTCGCCCGCAATAAAAACATTATACTTATTTTGCTTAATATCATGTAAAAGAGCTCCATCCATTGCAAAGTTTGGAAATAAATTAGACATTTTTGACTGGTCCTCAAAATATTTATTTAAACTATCTCCAGTGTAGTACTTTTTAAAATCATTGAATGCATTTAAAGCTGTTAAACTATCATTCTCCTTTTGTTGTGCAGTACGTGTGTGAATAGTGTGTGTAGTTCCTTTTATACATACATCACCAGGCACATTGCAATTAAATTGTATATCACTTACTGTAGCTCTCGCAGATTGAACATTATTAATCCTAGTGTAATCATGATCACGGGGAGTTTCAGTTGTTGTACAAGATTTTAAAATACAACCAATAAATAGTAAATAAATTAACTTTTTCATTTTTTTATTTCAAAAGTAAGAAATACATTAAAAAAAAAACAAATGTATTTTGTAATATTTTCAAATAATTTACTTACTCAATTAATACCCATACTTTCCATCCGCACACAACTTAGCTGCGATACGTCTTCTTGCTTCTTTGCTATTAAACGGCGCCATTTTTGTAAAGCGTTTTAAACCTAGCAACATCATGCGTTGCTCATCGCCATCTGCAAAAGCATTTATGGCTTCTTTACCAGCTTTGTTTACCGCATCTACTGCATCGTTTAAGTACACATGCATCATATCTTTTTGTATGCTTACTGCTGCTTCCCCTTGCTTGTCGGTCATTTTTATAACACGTAGCAATGCACTCTCTGCATTAAAAGTGGCAATAGCCATATCTGCTATGTTCATCAATATTTCTTGCTCATCGCTCAAGCCCATCATCAGTTTTTGTACTGCTGCACCCGCTACCATCAGTATCGCTTTCTTCATTTGTACTACCGCTTTTTTCTCTGTAGCAAAAGGCGTTTCATCTTCATTACCAAATTCAGGAATGCTCATCAACTCTTTGCTAACTGCCATGGCAGGTCCCATCAAGTCTAGCTTCCCTTTCATGGCACGTTTTAGCATCATATCTACTGTAAGCAAGCGATTTATTTCGTTGGTACCTTCATAAATTCTGTTTATTCTACTATCTCTATATGCACGGCTAATCATGTATTCATCGCTAAATCCATTGCCACCATGTATTTGCACACCTTCATCTACAATAAAATCTAGCACTTCACTACCATCTACTTTTAGCATGGCACATTCTATGGCAAATTCTTCTGCAGCTCCAAGGTGTGCTTCTGCATAAGATTTACCTGCTGCTTCTAATTCGTTTTCTTTATCATCAATCCACTTGCTGGTGCGATAGAGAGCGCTTTCGCTCACCCATATACGTGTGGCACATTCTGCTAGTTTATGTTTTATTGCACCAAAATTTGCAATGGCTGTTTTAAATTGTTCTCTTGTATTCGCATATTGTATGCTACTATCTAGCGCCATTTTTGCACCACCCAATGCTGCGGCACATAATTTTAAACGACCGATATTTAAAATATTAAAAGCAATCACATGTCCTTTACCAGCTTCGCCCAATAAATTTTCTACAGGCACTTTACAATCTTGAAAATACAATTGCACAGTCGATGAACCTTTAATACCCATCTTATGCTCTTCTGCACCAAGTGTAAAACCTTCCATGCCACGTTCTACAATAAACCCTGTAAACTTTTCACCATCTATTTTTGCAAACACAGTATATACATCTGCAAAACCTCCATTGGTAATCCAGCATTT
>JAYSWO010000064.1:0-5887 GCA_043717975.1 Ferruginibacter sp.
TCTGCCCATAAATATCTTCATCAAAATCAAAAATATTTACCTCAATTACTCTTTTGGTACCATCTACCGTTGGGCGTATGCCAATATTCATCATACCCTTAAGGTTTCTGTTACCCAATTGCACATCTACCGCATACACACCATTGGCAGGTACGAGCTTGTATTCGTCTTGTATTTGTAAATTTGCAGTAGGGTATCCTATTGTACGACCGAGTTTGTTGCCTTGTATAACAGTGCCGCTAAAATAATAATGGTAGCCTAAGAATGTTGAGGCCTTTTCAATATCGCCTTCGAGCATAGCGGCTCGTATTTTGGTGGAACTAATGGTTATATTTTTGAGAACATGCTCGGGTATTTCTTTTACTTCAAAGCCATATTCTACTTCTTTGCTTTTTAATAAATCGAAATCGCCTTCTCTGTTATTGCCAAAACGATGGTCGTAACCCACCACAATAACAGATGGATGAAATTTTGCTATCAAAAAATTGGAAATATATTTCTGTGCTGATAGTTGGGAAAAGTTTTTGTCGAAGGGCACAACCACTATGTTTTCTATGCCTTTTAATTGCAACAATTCGTATTTTTCTTCGGGGGTATTGAGTATGTTTAAGGCTTTTTCCTTCATTTGCACCACTTGTTTGGGGTGTGGGTAAAAGGTAATAAGCACGGGTGTTCCGTTTATTTTTTCTGCTTCTTTAATAAGCTGCTCTATTATTTGAACATGCCCAGTATGCACACCATCAAAACTACCTGTTGTAATAACTGTGTTGGTAAAAACTGGCAGCGAATTTATATCTCTATACACTTTCATATTTGCCGTGCAAAAGTAGTTGAGAAAACTTTATTGCATATCGGTTGAGGAACATTTATTTTTGCAACATTCAACCTTCAACTTTCAACCATTTTAACATGTCATTATACGCCAAACGTGGGGTTTCTGCACAAAAAGAAGAAGTGCACGCAGCCGTTCAAAATCTAGACCAAGGGCTTTTTGCCAATGCATTTTGCAAAATTTATCCTGATTATTTGGGTGGCAATGATGCTTTTGTGAATGTAATGCATGCTGATGGTGCCGGCACAAAAAGCATTTTAGCCTATTTATATTGGAAAGAAACTGGCGATATTTCGGTATGGAAAGGCATAGCTCAAGATGCCGTAGTGATGAATTTGGATGATATGCTCTGCGTAGGTATTCACGACAATATTGTGTTTAACTCTACCATTGATAGAAACAAACATTTGATAACTGGGGAGGTTTTACAACAAATTATTACAGGTACTCAAGAGGTATTTGATATGCTTGCTTTTCATGATGTAAAAATTCATTACCTCGGTGGCGAAACAGCCGATGTGGGGGATGTAGTGAGAACTGCAGCCGTAAATGGCACAATGACGAGCCGTTGGCCAAAAGATAAACTAATTACCAATGATAAAATACAAGATGGCGATGTAATTGTTGGCCTAGCATCTTTTGGACAAGCCAATTACGAAACCGAGAACAATAGTGGCTTGGGTAGCAATGGGCTTACAAGTGCAAGGCATGATGTGTTGGGTAAATTTTATGCAGAAAATTTTAAAGAAAGTTTTGATAATAATTTGAGTGATGATGTGATATATATTGGCACTAATAAATTGACAGATGAGGTCATACGACATGATGGTGAAAAAACAACCATTGGAAAATTATTGCTGAGCCCTACACGTACGTATGCGCCTGTATTAAAAAATTTACTGCAAAACCATTTTGATAAGATACATGGATTGATACATTGCAGTGGTGGCGGGCAAACAAAGTGTTTGAAATATTTGCCACAGCATTTTAAAATTATAAAAGACAATTTATTTGATGCCCCTGAAATCTTTAACATCATAGAAAAAAGCAGTGGCAGCAGCTTGAAAGAAATGTACGAAGTGTTTAATATGGGCTGCAGGTTAGAAATTTATTGCAGTATAGCAGATGCTCAAACGATGATTGATGCAGCCAACGATTTTGGCATTGCAGCACAAATTATAGGAAGGGTAGAGGCTGGGGAGAAAAAAGAATTGGTTATAAAAATAAATGGGGTAGAGATATTTTATTAATTCTTTACGGCAAAGAACGCAATGAATAATCAAAGGGCGCAAAGATATTAACCTTGCGCCCTTTAAATTCTTTTTAAGCTTTGCGTGAAAATTACTTTATTGTCAACAAATCCAAATTCTTCCTTTTGTCCTTATTTTCCCAACGATAATGAATCGTATACATATTTTTATCTGTCTTTAAACGAAAAGGAATTTTTATCAGCATATTAGAAGTGTTTTCTCCCATAGCCGCACTTATTTTTTTGAGGAATTTTTCTTTGATAACAATTTCTTTTCCCGCTTTATCAAATACCCAAAAAGTATTGATACCTTCTATCAATTCGGCTTGAACAGTACCGGTAAGATTTGTAAACTCTACACTTAGGTAAGCATATTTTGGGTTTACACGAATGGTAGTATCTATGGTAACTACTATATTTCCACACTTTAGGCCATTGCTTTGGGCTGTAGTACCAGAGGGGGTTTTAAGTACAGATGTTGTTGCTAGCTTTGTAGGTAGGGTATTGTTTGTTTGAGCTTGTGTTTGTTTAGAATGTAATAAAAAGCACGTACCTAAAAGAAAAAACGATTTTATTAGCATGATGTTTTTTTGCTGTGAGTTAATTTTTATAAAATAAAGAAACGTAATTTCTTTGGTATTATTACAAATGTTTTAGTTAATATTACCATCACTTTCAATCCAACATTCAAACCTTAGTCCAAATCAATTATTTATTGCTAACTTAGATCTCGATTATGAACCTTACCACTTTAAACTTATTTTAAGACAAGACCGTATTTTTAATGGAAAAATTGATATATAAAAGATTTGTTTTAGTAAAAGATGATTTTTACAACGACCCTGATAAGGTAGTACATGCTGCTAAAAACGCAAGCTATTTTGAGCCCGAGGGTGTTACAGGGTATAGAAGCACTACCGTCTATCATGAGCCAGGCGTAAAACAAAAACTAGAAAATATCTTAGGTATAAAAATTACAAGATGGGATGTGGATACTAAGGAGGAAAATGGCGTTTTCTATCAAGGATTTTCAAAAGGAAAGAAAAAAGAAGTACCCGGGGTGCATTCCGATTGGCCTTTTAATGATATCACGGTACTAATCTATCTTAGTGCTAATTTGCCAGTCGATTGTGGCACTTCCCTATGGATGCATAAAGCCACCAAACTAATTGGCCCACCCACACCACAAGATGCAAGACGATTAAAAATAACTTTTAGTGCGCTGGTTGACTTGGTTGAAGGGGATGCCAAAAAAAGAAGCAAATGGATTGAAATAGATCGAATAGGACATAAGATAAATAGAATGGTAGCCTATCCCTCGGGGGCATTGCATTCGGCCAGCAGACATTACGGAAGCTCCATTAATAATGGTAGATTGTATCAAACTTTTCGTATTGGCGTAGATTGGAACAGCATGAAAATGTTTAAGTAGCACCTACAATCATTTGATTGTATAAAATATAATCTTCTGCTTTAGCTTTTATCATCTTGGTCATTAAGCCCAGTTTTGCCCTATCCTTTATTTTTAAAGCTAAAGCCCATAAGGCAATCTCTTCGAATACAATTTCTTCCGTTGCAGACAATTTTTTAAACTCCGGGGCAAGTTTTATAAAATACTTTTTTGCATCTGCTAATGCCTTCGCATGATTGCCTTTGTACTGTTTAGCGATTAACTGCAAAATAGGTTTCATAATGTCATTTCGATGCACAAATGCTTCATTGTTTATATGCAAGGCTATATTCCCATTGGCTAATTGCGATAAAATTCTAATGCTTGATTTATAGGCTTTGTTCTTCTCTATTTTTTTTTCCTCTGCATGGGCCAATTTAATAAGGACTTTTTCTTTTGGTCTGAAACCAAATTTATAATAAAACCAAAATGCTCCGCTTTGTAACGCATCTTCGTTGCCAAACTGAAAGGGCTCTACCTCAAAATAGCAAACACCAAACAACTGTCTATACAATCGTAAAATTTGCGTCATTACATATTTAGATTCTCCTCCTCTATATTCTTCAAATATATTTAATGCAAATAATGCGCACTTTCCAAACATCCAGCCACCTCCATATGAAATTGGATACCCGTTTTTAAACAAAGTATAACCTACATAAGATTGAAGGGTCAATTGCCTTTCGGGCAACATGCCGAAAATAGCCATGGATAGACCATTGGATAGATGAAAAAACTTCAAGCTGTTTTTGTCCATATATGTAATAGGATCAATTTCCCGCATAGACAAGGTCATTGTATCCTGAATGACAGCAATCAACTTATTGCGCTCCGGTTTTGAAAGCTTAATCGGTGGAAAAATCTTTTGTTCTAAAAGCTCAAATTGATTAAACTGCTTGGTGAGTTGTTCGGTAAAGAAAATTGATTTGGTTTCAATCTTATTATATGTTTTTGAAAAAGAAGCATGCCTCCCTTTTATGCAAAAAAATGGATCTAAGGACTGCCACAAATAGTCTTTTGCCAGTGGCGCAGCCTTGATACTGTTTATCTCGTTTAATAAAAATTCAAATTTCTGGTTGCCTGGTACACCCAACAATTTCATCAAACTTTCATTATCTAATCCCGCTGTGGTTTCTTCTTTTAAAATGGTAGGCAAAGAAATATTGCAAAAGGCATTTAAGTTAAACACTCCTTTTGTTATGGAATCTAATCGTATCTCCAGCTGTTTATTTTCTATTAACTCGCTGAAAACTTCGGGTGAATAGCGAGTGGTTAGGGTGGTATAGGGCAGGCCTGAATCGGCAAGCAAAGCATGCGATGCGTTCGTTCCTCTCTTCAGATAAGCGGTTAATCGCTTGAGTTCATTTTGCGCCAAGTCAAAAACAGCCTTGTTTTGAGGATGAGTTATAGTAAATAATAATAGCGAATGATAAGTAAGAAAATCTGTACCAATGTGTAATGCTGCTTTCGATATTTTTTTCAAAGACACTACTTTACGCTCGCTGCTATTACCGTCAAAAACAAATGCTCTTACTGAAAAGTCTGTAACTAATGAGTGAAACGAAAGCGACATAAGGAATTTTTATTTGATATTAAAATTAGTAATTTATAGAAAAACAATGGCTATGAAGATATTGTTTTTCTGCCACTTTTAGCTTTACCCCCGTAGCTTAGCTCTGTATCCCGCCAAAAGCAACCCAACTTTTGCCAATACAAACTCGAAAGAGAAGGCTTTACCTACGATAAAAAAAAGACAAATTTATTTGCAGTAAGGGCAAAGATTTGCCCCTCAAAAAAATAAGTAAAAGCTCATTAGGCTACGAAATAAAATCTTACCGCAGCAGTGTATTAGATTGTGCCTATTGCTATTTTCATTTAAAACAAAGTTTGTAATGTAATAAAAAATAGCAACGCTTAAAATACCTCTAAATGAGTGCTGTTTTTCACAAAAACATAGTTGTGCAACAGCCCCCTAGGCTATGTGCCGTTTTTTTTGTTAGTTGTTCTGTCAATTATTTGTTTTAATGCTTTCTCTATTGCAAGAATATGCCCCCCCATAAACTACCATTATTTTATTATTGGCTTCTAATAGCTTTTCAATTTGTTTTAATAAATATCTGTCCCTTAATTTTTTTGATTCTCTTGTAATGTTGCAGAAATGGTTTCTTTTTTTAGCCTTTGTTGGCATTCCATATTTACTAAAAAACTTTTGAGTAATCGGTCATATTCGTGGTGCGCCCTTTGGTATGCAGCATAGGACCCAATGTTGAACAAAACCCTACGGGTAACCTACCTTAGCGTTTCATTAAAATAAAATTAACCATTATGCATCAAAAAAAAGTAATTTAATTTCCGA
>JAYSWO010000065.1:0-5882 GCA_043717975.1 Ferruginibacter sp.
CTGCAATGTGTTTTGGTTTTAATTCTTTTGGTAGTGCACTTACACCAAGTTTTACAGCCAACATGCTACATGAAAAAATACCAATGGCTTTACCCAATATCAATCCAACCATTATACCAATACTGTAATTCTCTGTAAATACTTTTTGTGGATTAGCGCCAACAATAATGGCTGTATTAGCCAATGCAAATAATGGCAATATAAAAAATGCTACTGGTTTGTTTAATGCATTTTGTAAAACATAGGAAGTAGATTTTG
The DNA here is from genome assembly GCA_043717975.1 of Ferruginibacter sp. Lineage (GTDB taxonomy): Bacteria > Bacteroidota > Bacteroidia > Chitinophagales > Chitinophagaceae > Ferruginibacter. The sequence continues at coordinate 259 of JAYSWO010000065.1, forward strand.
TTCCGCCAGTACCAAATGGAATAACAAAAGCGAGTATAACTCCAGCTATGCTTGCATGTACGCCTGAGTGTAGCATACAATACCACATGGCTATTCCTCCTACCATATATGGAATAAGGTTGTGCACTTTTAATCTGTTTAATAAAAACAATAAACCCCATATAAGCAAAACAGCTAGCAGATAAAACCAAGCAATGGTAGTTGTATAAAAAACAGAAATAACAATGATGGCACCTAAATCATCAATGACTGCCAATGCAGCTAAAAATATTTTTAAAGATGCTGGCACACGCTTACCCACCAGCGATAAAATACCCAACGCAAATGCAATATCAGTAGCCATAGGAATACCTGCACCGCTTTGCAATGGCGTTCCATAATTAAAGAATAAATAAATACAAGCAGGTACAATCATGCCGCCAATTGCCCCGGCTAGCGGCAGCAGTGCATTTTTTTTATTAGATAATTCGCCATTGTACAATTCTCTTTCTAGCTCTAAACCAATGAGCAAAAAAAAGATGGTCATCAGCCCTTCGTTTATCCAATGGGTAATGGAATGCTCTGCAAATGGATAATGTAGTAATGAAAAATAAGATTCGCTAGCAGATGTATTGGCTAGCAACAACGATACCACTGTGCAGACTAACAACACAAGGCCGCTAGCTTTTTCACTTTCAAAAAAATCTTTAAATAAGGTGGTAAGTTTCACAAAAGCAATTTGATAGAAAATTGGTTATTTAGAGAGCAATACTTTTTTCATAGCCATTGCATACCCTACATGTAAGCCTTCATGAAAAAATACAAATTCAGCAGCTACATCTATACTCGTTATTTCTGCACCAAATCTTGTTGTCCAAGTTTGGTATTGTTCAAACTGTTTATTTATGTAATCGCTTTCAAAATCATCGATGGTGCTTAATGCCATTTTTTTTATAACATCAATCTCATGGCTATCAAAAAACTCTTCTGGCTTGCTACCTGGTTTAAATGTTTCAAAAAAAGCTTCTTCTATTTGTAATGGCATACCTGCCCTTCTGTAGCAAATACCTTGCTGTGCAGCTATTACATGACCTATGTTCCAAATAATATTGTTGTTAAACCCATGCGGAGTATGATTTAATTGCTCAGTAGTCAAATTGCTCACAATATCTAATAACATTTGTCTTACTTTTCTGTATAGGTTAAATTTGTTTATCATGATAAGATATCTTTGATACAAATTTAATGTATAAAAAATGGATATGAATAAGCGATATGATCGAATAAGTGAGATAAACTATGTTACCATCATATTTGTATAAGTATATGTATTTTCAACACACATGAATAAGCACACATTTTTTCGGAATGTAAAACATGGTTCTTTTCCTACCAATGGAAAACAACTCTATTTGTATTATCCAAAAAACTGAACTTCGCTTATTTAGCTTTAAAATTATACGGATCAAAAAGCCCCATATCCACATCCGTATTTACTTTGCAATTATAATATTTTTCTTTTTGGTACAATTTATCATTTAAGTAAAAAACTACGGTTGTTTCTGACCAAGCTTTTCCAAATTGTTGATGATCACTCATTCTGGCATCTTGTTTCATATTAGGCAAATATTTTACAAATCGTACTACTATTAGTTTTTCTTTGTCTATCCACAATTGGCTAGCTTTTTCGTCATCGCTATCTGAGCCTATCACATATACTTTTTTACCTTCCCATATGCTTTCGTGTGCTTTGCTTATATCATAGCCTTCGGTTTTCATTTTAGCTTTTACGCCATCAAATGGCATAAAATACATGCCCCCCAATAAAAAAGTAACATCATCTGTTCGCAAGCTTTTTTGTACGAGTTTTCCTTTTCTAAAATTATACGTAGAATCTTTTTTGTAAATCACTGCATTGCCTTCATTAGGCTCGCCAAAGTTAATTCTAAAATAATCAGGAAACACAATGGTTTCATGCCAGGTAGTGGTTTTAGTAAGGCTATCATTTTTAAAAATCTCAGTGGTTTGGGTAAAAGTGAAATTTTTATACCATTTACTAGTGTAGCGTTTATACATTTTAGTCAATACTTTTTCTCCTGTTATTTTTTCTATTTTATTAAAAGATTGAAGCAACAAAAAAGAAGCAGTGAAAAATATAGACAATAAAGATATTTTTTTCATAATAAAAAATTTACTATCCTAAAATTAATTGAATCAATAATACAAAAATAAAATATTGATGAATGGTATAATTGTGGTCTTTTGAATTTCGGAAAACATTTTTTGAAACAGTACCTTTGTAAAAATACAACATATGAATAAAGTTTGGTTAATAACTGGATGCTCTACTGGTTTTGGTAGAGCGCTTAGCAAAGCCGTAATAGCTAACGGTGATAAAGTAGCTGTAACTGCTAGAAAAATAGTAGATGTAAAAGATATTGTAGATGGCTTCGAAGCCAACGCCATTTCCTTACCACTGGACGTAACAAGGCAAGCAGACATTGATGCAGCAGTAAAAGCGACTGTAGAAAAATTTGGCAGGATAGATGTACTCGTAAACAATGCAGGTATAGGTTATTTTGGTGCGGTAGAAGAAAGTGAAGACGAGCAAGTACGCCGTATGTTTGATATAAATGTATTTGGCCTAGGCAATATGACAAAAGCTGTTTTACCTACCATGCGTGCGCAAAAAAGTGGGCATATCGTAAATATTTCTTCTATTGGTGGGTTACGCTCTTTTCCTGCTGTGGGTTATTATAATGCTACTAAATATGCTGTGGATGGGCTTTCAGAATCACTAGCAAAAGAAGTAGCACATTTAGGTATAAAAGTTACCATTATTTGCCCTAGTGGTTTTAGAACCGATTGGGCTGGGCGCTCTGCAGACAATAGCAACATTGTAATAGATGATTATGCTACCAGTGCAGGAAAAAACAAAGCTGATATTAGAGGATATAGTGGCAATCAACCCGGCGACCCTGAGCGTGCAGCATTGGCTATTATAAAAGCGGTAGAAAGCGAAAACCCACCTCTACGTTTGTTGCTTGGGCAGGCTGCATACAAAGGTGCAAATATGAAACTGGAAGAATTAAAAAATGATTTTGAAACGTGGAAAGACGTTAGTATTGGTGCAGATTTTCCAAAGGAATGATGATTAAAAGTAGCCAACTTTAAAAGATTGGCTTCTTTATTTTACTATGTATAAGTTGTACTACTATTGCTATGCCTACTACCAACAAAGCCCCAATAACATTTAACCATAAAAAAGAAATGACATCTAACTTGTAAATAACTATTATGGCAACCTGTGCTATGACAGCTGCAATAAACACGGCATTTGCTTTTACATGCTTTATCCAAAAAGCTACTAAAAAAACACCAAGTATTACACCGTAAAATATAGAGCCCAAAATATTTACTGCCTCTATTAAACTATTGCCAATATTTTGTGCAAACATGGCGATGATAATACAGAAAACACCCCAGCCAAATGTGTACCATTGAGATGTTTTGTAATCGTTCATCTCACCAACTTCTTTTTGAAAAAATTGTTTGTGAAAATCCATCATGGTACAGGCTGCGAGTGAGTTTAAAGCCCCCGCAATGCTCCCCCATGCACTTAAAAAGATAATGGCAAAGAGCAACCCAATTAAACCAATGGGCAAATTATCTTTTACAAATCGAAGAAAAATAAAATTGGTATCATTTAATTTATCATCTTTTAAGGCTTTTGCCAATAATACTTTATACTCAGCCCGATGTTTAGTAGCCTCCACTATATTTTTATTTGCAGCAGCAATTTCATACTTTTTTTCTACAGAAATCAACGAATCTTTATACGTTGTTTTTAATGCCGCTATTGTTTTTACTTCATCAAAATAAATGGGTGCCTTGTTGTATAAATAAAAAGTAAATATCAAAACACCAATTAGTAAGATAAAAAATTGCATAGGTACTTTTACTAGCCCATTCATTAACAATCCTTTTCTACTTTCCGAAATATTTTTTGCAGTAAGGTATCTTCCTACTTGACTATGATCTGTACCAAAATAACTGAGTGCTAAAAAAAAACCTCCCACCAATCCACTCCAAATATTGTATTTGTCTTTCCAATCAAATCCCTTATCCGTAAAGCCTGTTGTAATTACATTCATTTTACCATACGAAGCTGCTTCTTGTACCGCATCTTTAAAACCCATACCAGCAGGTAACATTTTTACAGCAATGTATCCAATTAAAAAAAGAGAGATAAAAACAATAATCATTTGCAACTTCTGTGTATGCGCCACTGCACGTGAGCCGCCGCTAATAGTATAAATAATTAAAATACCACCCATTAAAATATTGGTGTAATAAATATTCCACCCCATAATAGAACAAAGAATAATAGACGGTGCATAAATGCTTACACCAGTACTAAGACCACGAGAGAGCAAGAACAAAAATGATGTAAAAGTTCTTGTTTTTACATCGAATCGTTTTTCTAAAAATTCATATGCGGTAAACACTTTTAGTTTGCTATACACTGGCACAAAAAATACGGCAATTACAATCATAGCAAATGGCAACCCAAAATAATATTGCACAAAGCGCATACCATCTGTATATGCTTGCCCTGGCCCTGTAAGGTAAGTAATGGCACTAGCTTGTGTGCCCATAATACTTAGCAGAACGAGGTACCAAGGCATGCTTCTATTACTCAAAAAATACCCTTCTAAGTTTTTGGAGGTTTTACTTTTATACATTCCATACAAAACGATGGTAAGTAACACTACTACTAATATTATCCAATCATAAATACTCATGCAACATCATTTACAGTTTCTTCAATTCTCTTTTTATAAAATTTTCCAATTGTCTTTTAGTAGGTAACTCCACAGCATATTTTGATACAAACATTTTTTCAGTAAGTCCATCTCTTGTAAACTCTACCAATGCTTTATTCTTATCTGTAACCAGTAAAATACCAACTGTTGGATTATCCCCTTTTACTTTTATTTGTTTGTTATAATACTTTATGTAATTTTTAAGTTGAGTAGCGTGAGCTGCATTAAACTTATCAACTTTTAGTTCTACCAATACATGGCATTTTAAAATGCGATGGTAAAACACCATATCTATAAAAAGGTATTCATCACCAATTAATATTCTTTTCTGTCTTGCTTCAAAACAAAAACCATTGCCGAGTTCTAGAATAAATTTTTCTAGATGATTGAGTAGTGCCGTTTCTAATTGCGTTTCATCTACTACATTTACATTAGTTAATTCTAAAAAATTGAAAAAATAAAAATCTTTAATTGCATCGGCTGGTTTTGTAGGTTTTATTTTCCTTGCAATAGTTTGCAAGGAAATTTTTTTTTTTTTGACAAGCCAGTTCTTTCATAAGATAATGTATTTATACTATCCCTAAGTTCTCTTACTGATAGCGTTGTTTTACACACGAGCAATTCATAGTGAGTTCTTTTATAAATATCGCTAATTTTTATAAGCTCAGAAAAATGAGAATAAGATGTTGTGGAAAATAATTGACTATAATGCTTAGTAAAGAGTGCTGTATTGACACCTTCCAATTTCTCTAAAACCTTTACTGGCATTGATTTCAATTCTTGGGACACTGTCCCAAGAATTGAAGGATCGAGTTGTGG
>JAYSWO010000066.1:0-2337 GCA_043717975.1 Ferruginibacter sp.
CTGCTTGTGCAGCTTTAGGGCCTTCTTTGCTTTGCATGATAGGCACATTTCTTTCTTGGTAAAAATCTACAAAATCATTTTCAGTATGTTTATCAAACGTAAAACTACTGTCGGCAGTAAAAAGAGTAGGGGAATGCTTTGTAGATAAAATTGGTAAGGCATGTTTTTCTACTTTTGTGTAATCAATTGTATAAGCCCTATTTATTTTGAAAGTATCTAATTTTGTAACCATGGCATTTGGCCAAACAATCAATATTGAATCTATTTTCTTTGCACCAATACCAATTACATTTTTATAATCTACACTGCTTTGAAATCCTCGAGCAGGATAAATTTCTCTGCAAATAATTTCATTGCCACTAAATAATTTTATAGTGCTTCCAATAGCAAAACGATTGCTACCAGTGTCTTTTAGCAAAATGCTGATGTAATTTGTACTGTCATTTTCTATACTCATATTTTTGTAAACAAAACTTGGCATGTTTACATTGTTTACTATTAAATCTAAATCTCCATCATTATCCAAATCTGCATAAGCAGAGCCATTGCTAAAAGATGGTTTAGCTAATCCACTTACTTCGGCTTCATCTTCAAATTTTAGAGCACCTTTATTTTTAAAAAAATGATTGGGTACAGGTGTAGAGTGCATACTATCTACAATTTGTTGCATATTTTCTTTTTGCCCACTTGCTGCCATTTTTTGTATTACCTCATTGGCAAAAAAGTCTATAAAATCTTGGTCTATTACATCTTTGTAAATGCCATTGCTTACAAAAATATCTTGCATGCCATCATTGTTGGCATCAAACATCAATGCGCCCCAGCTCCAATCACTTGCAGCTACTCCACTATAATGGGCTGTTTCTTTAAACCTTCCATTACCAGTATTAATTTGTAAAGTATTCTGTTGTATCTGTTCGTAAAAGCCTTGTTTCTTTTTAAATTGATACGTATCGTAATTCTCAAAACTGGATGTTGTTTTTAATCGCTTATCATCGCTTGGCAACATATCTGTAGTGAAAATATCTGTCAGTCCATCGTTGTTTACATCTGCTGCATCTGCTCCCATAGATGCAGTGCTTGTATGTGCCATTTGGGTTTGTAAGTCTTCTGTAAAGCTGCCATTTTTTTGGTTGATGTACAAATAATCTCTCTCAAAAAAATCGTTGCTAATGTAAATGTCGGGGTAGGTATCGCCATTTACATCGCTAATGGTTACGCCCAAGCCAAAGCCAATAAGGCTTCCATAAATATTGGCTGCTTCGCTTACATCAGTAAAATGGCCATTCTCATTTTTTAATAATTTATCTCCACCACCTTTTACAAAATCTGCTAGGGGCCAATCAGCGGCTCGTAGTTCTCTTTTATTACTGTAGTTGAGGGTATTTACAGGTATAAAACTATTGTTTAAAATATAGCAATCAAGATCGCCATCTTTATCATAATCAAAAAAGGCAGCATGGGTAGTATAGCCCGTTTCATCTAAGCCATATTCTTTTGCTTTTTCTGTAAAAGTATTGTTGTGATTGTTAATGAATAATTTATTATAATCTTTATTCTTCCACTTATCGAAGCCCGCATTGCATACATACATATCAAGCCAACCGTCGGAATCGATATCTACCATTACAACACCAGTGTTCCATTTGCCATTTTCTTCTATGCCTGCTTTGGTGCTTATATCTTCAAAGGTAAAATTGCCTTTGTTTAAAAATAATTTATTACTGCCTTGGTTACTTGTAAAAAATACATCTGCCAAACCATCGTTGTTTATATCGCCTGCGGCTACACCGCCACCATTATAAAAATTGCGATAGCTAAAAATATTAAAGTCTGGCGTGTTTTCTACAGTGTTGGTATAGTTTATACCGGTTGTTGTAGAATCTTGTAATTGAAAAAGGGTAGGAGGGATATTTTTCTTTTGCTTACAAGAAACAATAATGACAGAAAAAAATAAAAAGAAAATGAATATTAAAAACGTATTGTTCTTCATGTGAATAAAAGAAAATGAAAGAAGTAAAAAAACAAGAGGCAGTCAAATAAATTTGAACTGCCCCTTATCTTATTTATGAAAACATGAAACTAAAAACTAAAACTCGAAATTTTAATAACCAGCATTTTGCTTAAGGTTAGGGTTTGATGATAAAGCAATGTTTGGTATTGGAAATACTACCCTAAATGGAGCTGAAGCACCTGATCTTTCTTGTACTGGGTCGTTAAATTTCCCAAAACGAATTAAATCATTTCTCCTATGTGCTTCTAAGTATAGCTCTCTGCCTCTTTCTGCCAATAAATTTGTTAACGTAACAGAACCTAGAGAAGTTGCATTTCTTAAAG
>JAYSWO010000067.1:0-15225 GCA_043717975.1 Ferruginibacter sp.
GTTTTCATGCAATACGCTGTTAATTTTCCTGCCATGATAATTTAAATTTATGGTTAGTAAATAATGGGTTTGAAGAGTAACTTCAGTATAAAACTAAGGAAATATTCCGTTTTATCAAAAATAACTTAATACCAATCATTTACCAAGAAGTCACTTGGTCGTTTTTAGCACACAGACAAATGGAAAGTAAAATCCAAAAACCTGTTTCTATTAATAATATTCAAACCAACTATTTCTTTTTCTTTAGGTTCAAATAATCTATAAAATATATTAATCTTACTGATATTGTGTTTGCATTATTTACTGAAAATGTTCTTCCTAAATTCTTAAAATAATTTCTTTCATAATCTGCTTGTACAAATTCGTCTGCTTCATCTTTCCATACAATATTTAAAAAACTACCATTGGCTATTTGCCAAGTATAAACCATGTTTAATGCAAATTGATTAAAGTTTTGCGCATAAGCAGATGGGGGAGCAGATATCAGATTTGTTTTTTCTAAGTTACCTTCCTGTGTCAATAAAAAAAGTTCTTCAGGATTTACGCCACTCCAGTAATGGCGTACATTTAAGGTAAGTCCCATTTTATTGGTAAAGCTGTATTTTATATTTAAACTATTTTGAATAGTATTGGTATTTCTTCTTGCAAAAAATATATCTGTATTTTTCCTTGTTGTATAACCCGACATATTTTTACCCTCATCATAATTTATATAATGGTCTATAGAAAACTTTTGGTTTAATCTTATCTTTTGAAATAACCCAAGCTGATAACCAAAAGCACCATCAAATTGGCTATTTCTACGAATAGCAAATTCAGGCCCAAACGAATATTTTTTAGCATCGTTGCTGTTTATACTCACATACCAATTTGACCTTCCTGCTCTTTTAAAAACCCTACCAACTTTTCTAGCTTCGTAATAATCATTGCCATCTATTCTATTGTTAATATTTGTATAGAACTGCCAAAGTTTCTTCGTTTGTCCATAAAAATTGAGCGCTACAAATTGTTCCTGAAACATGTGCCCCTTCTGTTTTAAGGGGTCTAACGGTGTAAGCAGCCTGCTTACAAATCCATTAATATTTCCACCAAGGTTGTTGTACCACCCTTTTGGTTTATTCCAGTTATAAGCTAAATAAAAACTATTGTCAAAAAAGTTATTGTTGTTTTGAAAACCTAAATCACTTTTATCAAATTTATTATCCGTTAAATCACTGCTAATTTGAAAATTAAACCTGCCACTCGTTTTACCAAAATAAATACTTTGTGTGTATCCACTTATTGTTTTGCCATTATTGCCAGCCCCAATCAAGTTACTCACACCTGCTCTTCCACCCACATTCCAAGTGTTCTTTTTGTCGTTTATATTTATTAATGCCATAGATACATTGGCATCATACGCACTACCGCTTCTAAATACATTTGTGTTTACAAAACTTACACTGCTGTTGTTTTTAAAAGTTTGGTCTAATACCAATACATTATAATTCGTTAATGGAAAAGATTCTACTTTTCTTTCTTCACCAGTTATTTTATTTTGCACGGTAGCTCTTTGTGGGGTGGTTACAGCATTTAATATTCCAATGGCCAATCCATTTTGCATACGCCCGCTCACCTTGGTTGCATTTACAATTTTTGTTTCCCTAGGGTCTTTTAAAATTTTGTCATCACTTGTTACGCCCACATATCCACCTCCACCAGATAATGGTTCTTTGCCTATTCTTCTAGTGTATAACAAATCTCCTTTACTAAACAGTTCTGTTCCTTCAGTAAAAAATGGTCGTTGTTCACTAAACTGTTGTTGAAATGGGCCAAGATTTAAAACCCTATTATCAGTTTGCACTTGCCCAAAATCAGGTATCAAAGCCATATCTAAAGTAAATGCTTGGTTAATGCCATATTTTACATCCATACCACCATTAAATTGTTGTACTACTTTTTTTTCACCAGGTTGTACTTTAGAAAAAGTAGTAGCATAGTATGAAATGTAAGGAGAAAATTGTAATCGCAGCGGAGGTTTAATATCTGTTAATCCATTCCAGAAACCTTCTTGCGTAAGCGCTCCATTTATCTGCGGGTTAATACTTGCCCATGCAAAAGTTTGTCCAGTTTTTATTCGTCTTCTGAGAACATTTATGCCCCAATTTTGTACTTTACCTTTTCCAAAACGAATGGCAGAAAACGGTACAAACATTTCAAAACTCCAGCCATCTTTTTCTATAATACACTTACCTTCCCATACAGCATTCCAACTAAAATCTTCTCCGCCATTATTGCCTACAGATATTTTTGCATCAAACTGTTCAGCTAATGGTGTTAAAAAATATTCAAAACCATTTTGCTTATCATTGTATGTATCAAAAGATATTCCTATAAAATCATTGTTGCCAAATCCATCCCTGCCTACCAACTCTCTTGTAATACTATCTATTGTTTGCTCATAGCATTTGCCCCCAAAATAAATACCCTCGTTGTTGTACATCACAAAAGTTTCTGTACGGTTTGTATTGGCTTCTGGCTTAAAGGGCGTAGGTCTAAATTCTATCAAATTATTTATAAGCGTTGCATCTTTCCATGAAGCTTCATCAAGCTTTCCATCAATCTTTATACCTTTTGCTACTTTCTTCGCATCTACTTTTGGTCGTTCTGTCATTTGTTGAGCATGGGCTATAAGGCTTATAGTTAGTGCTATAAATAGCAGCATCAATGATTTCATCTTTTTCTTTTTAGTTTTTTAGTCTTACCTACCTCATTCAGAAAACTTACCCGCTTGCAGAAAAGTAAATTAACTGTTGTATTCTATTAAGTACAATTCATTTTCCATTATGTTGCATATAACATAATATTTTTATTGTTATGTTAATATCAACATCTCTATAGGGTACAAAAACTAGTAAGGATTGCTTTATAAATTACCTCGTGCTTTATGAATTGCCTCGTGCTTTAGCACGAGGATAAAAATTGTAAACACTATTGGGCTTTAGCCCATTTTGCATTTCGGCTTTAACCACCAGCATACACAAAAATTTTTTCCATAAAATAATTTGGAAATGACTAAAGCCAACATACATGTTTGGCTAAAGCACATATCAATTAAATTTTATTTTCTCTCCGCCCCAAAGGATATGGCTATTCAAAGTGCATGCTAATCAAAAAACAATTCTCTACAACATTAACAGAAAAGCATTGCTGTGTCACCCAACACATCAAAACCACATTTTTATTTCTCTTTTGTAAAAAGAAATTCTCCACCACCTTGTTTCAGCGTCATTTCATTTTTATTGGTATCAAAAATAAATTTTATACCTGCTGCATCAAAACTAAACGTATCTTTTTCAGAATTATTTAACGTTAATTTTTCTTGCCCTTCTGCCTCAGCCACAAGCGCATCATCTTCTATTTTAAACGTAACTTTTATCGGTATTTGTTTAGATGAATATGTTCCTAAATATTTATCAAGATTTACAGCAGACTTTGCAGGCTCTGCTTTTTTACCCCATGTGTTATCCTTAGTATTGGCATCCATAAAAATGCCCCCATCTAATTTTATAAATGTTATTTTCTTTTTAGTAGCAATATTTACCGTTGTATTTTGTTGGTTCTTTTCCCATATGCCAGCAGTTTGGTGCAGGCTTTCTTTTGTACCATCCGCATATTCAATCATTACATTTGTAGGCACTGCATAGCCACCAATATTTTTTATAGATAATGCATAGCCTGTTGCAGTAGGTGTAATTTTTTCCAAAGCCAAATCCATATAATTACTTGTAAAAAACCAGTTGTGCCAATACCAAGAGAGGTCTTTGCCAGAAAGGTTGGAAAAACTATTAAACATATCCCAAGGCAGCGGATGTTTACCATTCCATCTATCCATAAAACCATGCAACGATTTTTTAAATATATCATCGCCAAGCATATCCTTTAATGCCAAATATGCCAATGCAGGTTTCCCATATTCATTATGCCCCATGGCTTGTCCACTCAAAATATTTACTGGTGTTATGATGGGTATTTGTGTTTCATCGCCAGGGTTGGTAGCCCAACCGGCTACCCTAAATTGTTTAAAAAATCCATCTGCTTTTTCTTTTCCTAAATCTGCAATGCCAATCATGTTTTCAAAAGCCGTGGTCCACCCTTCATCCATATATCCATAGCGGTGCTCATTTATACCCATATAAAAAGGAAAATAACTATGCCCTATTTCATGCTCGGCAATAAAGCGCTGTATCACATCATCCTCTTGTGGGCTATCGTTTGCCATCATAGGGTATTCCATATCTGCCTCACCTTGTATAATCGTACTTTTTGGAAAAGGATAAGGAACACCAGGCCAGTTGTTGCTATACCACTCCAGTGAGTGTTGTATATGTTTTACTTGGTTTACAAACTTACCACTACCTACAGCTTTATAAGCAGATTGTGCACTAGCTCTTCTGCCAGTTTTTTTATCTACTACTACACTTGCTGCATCCCACACATAATTATCGCTTATGCAAAATGCCACATCGCTTATATTTTTTGCTTTCCATTTCCAAGTGTTGGTAGCATTTTGTGTGGTTATATTTTTAGCATCAATATCTTTTTGCGTTACTATATTTATTACAGCATCGCTCGTAAGGCTTTTGGTAAATTTATCTGCAAAGGCTGGTTGCAATACTTCAGTAGCATTTAGCAAATCTCCAGTGCCCCATACCAAAAAGTTTTTAGGTACGGTAACCGATACTTCGTAGTCATTAAAATCGTTGTAAAACTCTTGCGCATCTGTAAAGGGCATAAAGTCCCACCCATGTGTATCATCCATTACGGCTATGCGTGGGTAAAAATAAGCAAGAAAAAAACTTGTAGTGTCTAGCTTTCCTTCTCTACCACTTTTTTCTGATACATCATAATGCCATTTAAAATGTAGCAAAATACTATCCCCTATTTTTAATGGTTTATTTAGTTGAACAAATTGTGTTGTTTCACTAGCGGCATCTTCCCACTTTGTTACGGTATTGTTTTGTTTAAATTCATCTATCACTATGCTTTGTGTTAGGTAATTTTCGCTCACCGCATTTTGCCTTGTAGCACCAGGTGCATGAATGTTTAAAATGAGTTTTATGGCAAGCCCTTTTAAATCTTTTGGGCTTCTATTAATATATGTAATCGTTTCATTGCCTTCTACTCTTTTGCTTGGCGGGTTCACACTTAAATTTATATTATACCTGCCAAAGTTTTGCCAATACTTGCTACCAGGCTTTCCATCGGCACTGCGGGTTTGGTTGGTATATGCCTTTTGTATGTTTTGCGGCATAGGTAACCCTTTTTGCTGTGCATGAGTTATGATAGATACAACTAAGCAAATAAGTAAAAAGTATTTTTTCATTGTGTAAGTTTTTAATAAAATTATATAAGAAAGTGTTCGTAAGCAAAATTTGCATATGGGTTTTATATAAGTGGTAATAAGATGGAAAGGCGTGGTAAATAATAAGGATTAGGTGAGTGTTGTAAGGATATATTCTTTTGCAAAGTCATGTGAAAAGTTTATGAAATTCTTTTTTTCATAATTATTTAGTAATGATAAGTGTACTATGGAAAATATAATTTATATAAGAGCTTGACTATTACTATTCAAAAAAATAAACCAACTTTATAATTAGTTTTTAAAAAATTACCCTACTTTTATAATGTTATTAAAAAGTTAAAGCCTTAGTAACGACCAAACATAAAACAAAAACAAACTAATTATGAAAAAATTAATACGACAAGTATTATGTCCATTGCTGCTGTTTATTAGTGGTAGTGTTTTTAGCCAGAGCAATACTATTACAGGTGTTGTAATTGGTGACGATGATAAAGAGCCATTGAGAAATGTAACTGTTAGCATTAAGGGTACAAAAACAGCTACCAAAACAAATGAGGCTGGGTATTATAGCATAGTTGCGGAAAAGGGGCAAGTGATACAATTTTCGTTTGTGGATTATGCTCGGCAAGAGATTGTTGTAGGAGGTACAGATGCTAAAGTGAATATAAAATTGGTACAAGCACAAAAGCAATTAGGTGAAGTTGTTGTGACTGCTTATGGTATTAAGAAAAGTAAAAGAGAACTTGGATACATAGCTCAAGAAGTAAAAGGTGAAGAAATAGCGCAAACACAAAGAGATAATTGGCTTAATGCGTTAGCTGGTAGAGTTCCTGGCGCTAATATAACTTCTACTTCTGGTGCACCTGGATCTTCAACTTCAATTGTATTGCGTGGATCTGTATCAATAGGTAATAGTAACTCTCCATTATTTGTTGTAGATGGAGTTCCATATGATAACCAAACAATGAATGGAGAAAACTTAGCATCAGCAGGTAGTGTAACTTTTGGAAATAGAAATACTGATTTTGGAAATAGAGCCATGGATTTAAACTCAGAAGATATTGAAAGTGTTACAATCCTAAAAGGCCCTGAGGCTACGGCTCTTTATGGTTCAGATGGTGCATCTGGTGCAATTATAGTAACTTCTAAAAAAGGAAAATCTGGAAAAGCAACTATGCGTTACAGCAATGCTTTTAGGTGGGAAAAATTATACCTATTTCCTGAGATACAAAAAACATATGGGAGAGGAGCAGTTGGTATATCAGATGCTAATGCTACACTGAATCCATTTAATTCTGGAATTGTTTATGGATATTTTGGTCCAAAATATTCACCTGGTACTCAACTATACGACAATGTAAATAACTTTTTTCAAACAGGCTTTTCTCAAAGACATGCTGTAGATGTAGATGGTGGAAATGATGTTTCTACTTACAGGCTTTCAGCAAGTTATTTTGATCAAAAGGGTATAATACCTAATACAGGTTTTGAAAGACTTACTTTGGGTTTATCAGGTACTGCTAAAATATCTCCAAAAGTAAATATTTTATCAAATCTTACTTATTCTAATTCTATTACAGACAAAGCATCTAAAGGAGCAGGTGGATATTTACTGAACTTATTGAATTACCCAAGTGATTTAGATGTAAGAGATTTTCAAAACCCAAATGGAACAAGAAAATTGTATAGAAATAACTCAACGACTTTTGCTGCAGAATTTGATAATCCTTTCTGGGATGTAAACAAAAATATTGCAAAAGATAAGATAGATAGGTTGAATACATCTATAACCATAAATATAAATCCTACAAAATGGTTAAACCTTTCTAATACAATAGGACTTGATGTGTATAGTCAAACAGGTGATTTTATGGCACATCCTCAAAGCCGATTCGGTTTTAGTACAAATGGTGTTTTATCAGTGTATGAGCAGAACACTAAAAACCTTAATAATGTTTTTAGAGGAACAGTAAAGAAAAAAATTGGAAAGTTCTCGAACACTTTTATAGCTGGGTTTGCAAATGACAATAATCTTACAAGAATTGATGCTCAAAAAGGGGAACGTTTCTTTGAAGTAAACTTTAAATCATTAAATAATACTGACCCTTTAACATTGTTTGCAAAAACAACAGAAATTAGAAGCAGGAAAGTGAGGCTTTTTGGTAACTACAACATATCGTATAATAATATTTTATATGCCTCTGTTGCTGGTACTACTGAAGGGACAAGTACTTTTTTAAGTGATAAAGTTGAAAAAAACCCTTATTATAATTTCGGGTCAGCTTCTTTGAGTTTTATATTTAGTGATCTTAAATTTATAGAAAAACTTTCATGGCTAAATTATGGAAAAGCAAGAATAAGTTATGGTACTACCGGTAAAGGTTTGTATCAGCCTTATAATATAGATCCTCAATTTGTTCAAGCTACTACAACTGGCGGTGGGTTTGCATTTAATGTATTTGGAAGTAATGTTGGGCTTGAACCGGAGTACACCAAAAATTTAGAATATGGTGCAGAACTAAAGTTTTTAAAAAGTAGAATAGGTTTAGATTTTACTTTTTACTCTCTTAAAAGTAGTAAGCAAATAATTGCAAATAGAGTGAGTTATGGTACTGGTGCCGTTTTAAAATATTTAAATGGTGGTTTAATTGAAAACAAAGGTTTTGAAGCCTCACTTAATGCCGCTATTGTTAAAAAGAAGAATTTTAACTGGGATGCCATTGTTAACTTTAATAGAAATCGTGGAAAAGTTGTACAATTACCACAAGATTTGCCTACCTATTATGACAGTGATACATGGGTATTTGGAAATGTAAGAAGTCAAGTTTTTCCTGGTTCTTCTATAGGTAGTTTGGCTTCAACTCCATTAGTAAGAAATACTGCAGGACAACTTCTTATAAATCCAGCTTCAGGATTGCCTACTGTAAATGCATCTGCAGATTTTATACCCGCAGGGGATAGGCAACCGAAATATGAAGTTGGTCTAATTAATACATTTAATTATAAGAACATTACATTTAGTTTTAATCTTGGTTTTAGAAAAGGCGGAGTTGTATTTAATGGAAATGAATATTACTTATATATTACAGGTTTAAGTAAGCGTACGCTAGATAGAGAAACTCCAGTAGTAGTAACAGGTGTTTTGAATGATGGTTTACAAAACACTACAAATCCTACAACCAATACCATTACGGTTAATCCATATTATAGAGCTGATTATTATGCAGCAGGTAATGTTGCTGAAGCTGACTTCATTGAAGAAGTGAACTGGGTAAGGCTTCGTGACGCTACAATAAGTTATTCATTTCCTAAATCATTGTTGAAAAGGCAAAAGGTAATTAGTAGTGCATCTGTTTTTGTAACAGGTAATGATTTGTTTATTATAACTAACTATACAGGGGCTGATCCTAATGTAAATGCTAATACTGCTTTCTCAAGAGGATATGGCGGTGGAGGAATTGATTACGGCTCTATTTCGAACCCTAGAGGTTATAATTTTGGACTAAAAGTACAGTTTTAAGTAAATTTAAAAATAATATTATGAGAAAAAATAATAAATTTATATATGCATTTGTTTTGTTTTTTGTGGTAATTTCAATTTCTAGCTGCAAAAAATATTTAGATATAAACAGAGATCCGGATACACCTCAAGACCCTGATGCTTCGTCTGTTTTTCCTGCAATGTTAGGGGCTGTTCCAAGAGGGTTACAATTTGATGCTCGTTATGTAAGCAAGTTTATTCAAAACTTTGCAGTAAATAGTACAGCCAACGTAGCAAGTTTTGACAACATGGGCTACGCTTCTGGTAGTGATGCTAATGGGGAAATATGGCGTCAATGTTATTTCGGCCTTGGTAAGAATTTGGATTTTATTATTGAAAGTGCTACCACAAAACGTCAGTGGGATTATGTAGGAGCGGCACAAGTTTTAAAAGGCATGATGTTTCAATATGCAACAGATTATCATGGAGAAATTATTTTTAAAGAAGCTTTTTTAGAAAATAGAGCATTTTTCAAATATGATGATCAAGAAACAGTTTACGCAGGTATAGATTCTATTTTAAGAGCAGGAATACAGAACTTGAGTAGAACAGATAATGAGTTGTCTACAACTCGTCTTTCAAGAGGAGATTATGTTTATGATGGTAATACTGCAAAATGGATAAAATTTGCTTGGGGATTATTGGCTAGAAATGCACATCGTATCACAAATAAATCTAGTTATAATGCAGATTCAGTAATTGCTTTTTGTAACCGATCATTATCTACAATAGCAGATGATTTTTTAGTCCCTTTTGATGGAGCAAAAAATGATGACGCAAATTTCTTTGGTACTTTTCGAAATAACTTAAATTTATTTCGTCAATCAGATTTTACGGTTCGTTTACTGGATGGTACAGTTTTAGCAAATACTCCACCTACGCCTGCTACTGCATTTAATAGAGATCCAAGAATGAGACATATGTTAGTTTGCTCTGAAGATACAACAAATGGAAATGGAGGGTTTAGAGGTGTTGGTCCTGCTACAGGAGACCCATTTGCAGCTCTTACAGGAGTATACGCTGTTAATTCAACTAATTGGCTAAACGCAAGAAAAAGAGTGCCTACACCATGGATTGATAGCATATATGCCAATCCTTCTATTTCTGCTTTTAACTCTTTGTACAAGCGATATCTTTTTGCTGACAGAGCTGTTTGTCCTGTGATGACCGCAAGTGAAATTCAATTTATTAAAGCGGAAGCTGCATTTAGAAAAGGTGATTTAAATTCCGCACATACAGCATACCTAAGCGGTATTAATTTACATTTTGATTTTATTAATAGAACTACAATGCCAAGAGGAAATGTAGCATTGTTCAATCCTGCATTTGGAGCAATAACTGCTATTGAAAGGGCGAATTATTTGGCAAGTGCCAATGTAAAAGCTTCGGCAGTATCAATAACTCTTTCTGACATAATGTTACAAAAATATATTTCATTGTGGGGATGGGGATTTTTTGAAACATTTGTGGATATGAGACGTTATCATTGGACTGATTTGGATCCAAGTTCAACTACAAATGCGGTTTATAAATCTTTTACTTTTCCTACTTTTTTTGCAGATAATTTTGGTAAACCTGTTTACAGAGTTAGACCAAGATTTAATAGTGAATATGTATGGAACAGGAATGAATTGCTTCGTATCGGAGCTTTAAACCAAGATTATCATACTTATGAATGTTGGTTTAGTAAACCATAATTGATTAATTTATAATTATAAAATTTATGAAACATAAAATATTTCTATCCTTATTACTACTAACAATGGTAATATCTTTTTCTTTTGTAGGTTGTAAAAAAAACACTTATACCCTTACTGAACGTGTAACTAATGAAGGTAAAGCCCAAGTAAAATTGGGATACTTTTCCGCTTATTTAGTTACCCCTAATACTATTCTTTATATTAATGATAAACCAGTAAGCAATACACTTGCAGCACCAATAAGTTTTCCTGGTGGAGGTTTAAACATGAATGGCAGCTTAAATGGAGATTATTTATTTACAGAAGTTGGCTCAAATAAAATAGAAGGTTTTAGACCTGTGCCAGGTACAGGTAACATTATGACTAAGTTATTCGAATTTACACAAAATTTTAGTGCAAATACCAATTATACTTTTTATATAACGGATACAGCTTCTTCAACACAAGGATTTAGCATTGAAGACACAAAATCAAAGCCAGATAGTGGCTTTGCACGTTTTAAATTTGTTCATGCAATGCCAAATGTTACTGCAATTGATTTGTACAAAGGTATAAACAATACTGTAGCAACTTTATTTCAAGCAAACATACCTTATAAAGGAGCGTCACCTATTTTTGATTTAGCTGTACCGGTTTCAGATTCATTTTTTATAAGACCAGCAGGTGCTGCAATCAGTACTTTGCCTTTAGCAAGAAGAACTTTCATTACAAGTTTAACTAATCAAAGAATTTATACGATGTTAGCTAGAGGATATAATGTACCAACTACTGCAGCAGCAACACTTCAGCCAAATTTATCAGTAATCGTAAACCAATAAACTACTATTTATGAAACTTAATATAAAAAATCTTTTTAAAATCATTTTACTGGCGCTAACAACTAGTTTCTTATTTGTGCAATGCACTAAGAAAGAGGATGCATTGCCTGTAGCAGATTTTATTGATGTAAAAATTTCTAATGATCCAGAATTAAGCCTTTTTAAAGCAGCTATATCACAAGCTAAATTAGAAACATTTACAAAAGGGCCTGGGCCATTTACAATATTAGCACCTACAAATACAGCCTTAAATGCTGTTGGTCTTACAACAGCTTCTTTGCCTACTACTGATTCATTAACCCTAACAGCTTTTTTATTAAATCATTTTCAAAATATAAAACGTACAGGTTTTGAATTTCCTGATGGCCCTAACGCTCCTATGGCTTCTATGGCTGGCTTTAGTAATTTTTCATCTCAAAATAAAACATTAGGTAAAATATACATAAACGGTGCTACAATATTAGAAAAAGATATTAATTGCGGAAACGGAATCATACATAAAATTGACAAGGCACTTCCTCAGCCTGTTTTAAACTTGAGACAATTGTTGAAAATTAATCCTAATTATACCATTATGGATTCAGCTATAAGTAGAGTTGGTTTGAATACTGTTTATGCTCCTTCTGCGGCATCTACTATTTTTGCAGTAGATAACACTACAATGATAGCTGCTGGTTATCCATCTTTAACATATATTAGCACACTTACTCCTACACAAATTACAGCACTAGCAAATGTGTTAAGATACCATATAGCACCTACTCGTAATTTTTCTGTAGCTATGAAATCAGGTGTATTAAAAACTATTCAAGGTTCAAATTTATTATTGAATGTAAGTGGTACAACTGTAACAGTAAAAGGAACAACTAACGCAACTCCTTTTACGTTGGTTGATAAAGATATTATGGCTAGCAATGGTGTAATTCATCAAGTAAATGGAATATTAACACCTTAAAACAATTAAAAAATAAACTAATTAAAGCAGCTCCCCTATAGCTGCTTTTTTATTAAAAATAATTTTAGATGAAAAAAGCTATCTGTATTCTATTTTTATTTATGCTTTCAAAATTGACTTTTTGTCAAACTGTATCTGAAAAAATTATAGCAGCACTTGATACATTTTCATACATAGAACCACATGAAAAAGCATATCTGCAAACAGATAGGAATGCATATTTGGCAGGAGAAAGCATTTTCTTTAAAGCATATATTTTATTTGATGAAAAACCTACAATCCTTAGCAAAATTGTTTATGCAGAATTGGTAAATAAGTATGGGCAAATTATCGAAAAAAAAATGCTACCCCTCGCAAATGGAATTTCAGCAGGTAATTTTAATATCAATCCATCAACACCTGACGGTATTTATTTTATAAGATGTTACACATTGTGGATGCTTAATATGCCAGATTTCATTTTTGAAAAAAAAGTAATTGTGTATAATAGAATACCAACTGATACTATTACAACATATGTTTCTCCAAAACTAGAATGTAAATTTTACCCCGAGGGGGGAGATTTAGTTTATGGAGTAAAAAGTAGGATTGCTTTTAAAGCCACACTTTTTGCAGAAAACAATAAAAATTTCACAGCAACTTTAGTTGATAATAATAATATTAAAATTGATAGTTTTAAAAGTATTCATAATGATATGGGATATTTTGAACTTACTCCCGAGCAAGGTAAATCT
Organism: Ferruginibacter sp.; assembly: GCA_043717975.1. Taxonomy (GTDB): domain Bacteria; phylum Bacteroidota; class Bacteroidia; order Chitinophagales; family Chitinophagaceae; genus Ferruginibacter. Next base: position 13,093 of record JAYSWO010000067.1, read on the forward strand.
TATAAAGTTGTATTGAATTATGCACCTTCTACTGAAAACAATCTTTTTTCTTTGCCTACTCCTAAGAATGAAGGGATTGTTATTTCAACCGATAATTCTAATTTGAATAAAGTATTTTTAAAAGTAGAAAGAAGTGAAAATAAAAAAGCTGCTTATAATAATTTAATTGTAGCCGCTCAAATGAATAATAAAATTGTTTACATGGGTAAACTCAACTTTGATGAAGGATTGGATGCATTGGCAATTTCAAAAAAAAATTTACCTGCTGGAATAATGCAAATAACTGTATTTGATGAATCAGGAAACCCTTTAGCAGAAAGGCTTGTATTTGTAGCAAATCACAGTATAAATAAGGATTTAATTAAATCAAAAAAAAATAGTCTTTTAAAAAGGGAGAAAAATATTTTAGAAATTGATTTGAAAGTGTACACTAATGCAAATGCTTCCATATCTATAACTAATGCAGTTGCAGAAAAATTTTCATCAAGTGCAAATATATTATCTGTTCTACTTTTAACAAACGATTTAAAAGGAGATATTTATAATTCAAAATATTACTTTAACGATAAAGAGTTCAAAACATTGAGCCATTTAGATTTAGTAATGATGACAAACGGCTGGAGAAGATTTAAATGGTCTGAAATAATAAAAAATCAATTTACAACGCCAAAGTATACAATTGAAAGAAGTTTAAATGTATCTGGCAATATATTTCAAAGTAATGGTAAATCATTATTAAAATCTAGCAAAATAAATCTTATAATTAATGGAGAAGATTCTACAAAAATAATATCTGAAGCAAGTACGAATGCAAAAGGAGAATTTTATGTAGATAATATTAATTTTAAAAAAGAAGCTACTGTTTTTTATCAAGGTACAAATTTAAATAATAAAGAAAGTTTGGTATCTGTAAAATTAAATCCTTTTTATTTCGATTTATTACAAAAAGCATCTATTAAAAGTAATCTAAATTATTATTCAGAATACTCACTCGTGCCATTACATTATTTTAGTAAGCTAATGAACCAAAAGAAATTAGCTAACAATGTTAAAAGTAAAACTTTGGAAACAGTTGTTGTTAAGTCAAAAAAAATTTCATTAAAAGATTCTCTAGATAGTAAATATGCCACTGATATTTTTTATGAAAGTGATCAAACTATACCTGTAAATACGAATATTAATACAGGAGATATTTTACAATTTTTAAGTAACATGATTCCAGGCATTATTATTACTAGAAAAAATGGAGAATCTCAAGTGCTTTTTTCTCGTTACCAAGGGCTTAGTTTCTTTTCTGAAAATACCGAAACTGGAGTACAGTTTTTCTTAAATGAAGTTCCTGTAAATATAGCTGTAGTGGAATCTTTATTTGCTGAAGATATAGGATTAGTTAAAGTATTTAAAGGGAATACAGCAATTGCACTAGGTGCTAATAGAGGAGCAATAGCCTTATATACGGTAAAGGGGAAAATAGCCAAAGATTGGCGTACAAAAGGATTTGACTTTGTGAAAAAACTCGGCTACTCTGTAGTCAGAGAGTTTAATGAAATCAATTATTCTATAATAAAACCTGAAAGTGAATTTAAAGATGAAAGAACAACTTTGTATTGGAATCCAAGTATTAAAGTAAAAGAAGGTATATCATTAATTGAATTTTATAACGACGATGTTTGTAAAAAAATTAAAATTACTATAGAGGGTATTGACGAAAATGGAAAATTGATATACGAGGATAAAGAAATTGAATGAGTTTAATGAATTTTTCATTCAACTAAAAAAGTAAATCCCTTGCATAAGGTTTTATTTTTTGCATGTTCAAAAAAAATATTTTAAAATGGTATAAATGAGGCAACAAAATCTTTTGATGTTATTTCAACAAAGTATAAAGACCTTTTTTAATTTAGCATCAAATAAAATATTTATAATCAAAAAAATCTTACTAAAGCTCATTTCACTTTCCCCCCTTCCCCTCATACTCCCTCCAACTCCCATCTTCCTCCTTCCAGCCACGCTTATAAATAACCAGCCCATTTAAAAAGGGTCTTCCCGTAAATCCCTAATGCACATTCCTATTGATTTTGAGGATAACTAAATATTAAAAAAGCCTCACTATGGCACAAAATGTGCTCAAAG
>JAYSWO010000068.1:0-2324 GCA_043717975.1 Ferruginibacter sp.
CTTAAGTTTTGATACGGCCACCAATGTGGTATGTGCTTCTTTTGTAAAAGCAATTATCTCTTTATATACTTGTTCGTTTACCATAATATTAATTGGCTATTTTTTGCCATGTATAATTTTGCACCATTCGCAATAATAGGTAGCAGCTTACAACAGAAATAGGAATTAATGCTGCCACCAACCACCAAACTTTTATGGCTAAATAATGAAGCCCTACCAGCAAAGCTATGATAAGCATTTGTACAATTACTTGAATAAATTTACCTGTCTGTTGTTTCAAATTTGGTTGCATACTAAATGGCAAATAACTTTTACTAATATGTGATAGTAGCATAAAAATTAAAATATTATTAAAAATACCCAATACAAAATCATCTATTATTTTATAGCCCCATACATAATAGGCAAATGCAAAAAGTATGATAACTACTGGCAACATAAATTTTACCAATAATGATTTTAACGCACCGCTTATTAAACTGCCTGGCTTATGTAAAGGTCTTGAAAGATACACCCACGATGCAGCAAAGTTTTCATTGAAAGCAATAAGCCCAATAGCTGTAGATATGGTAAACATGGGCAAATACACAAACCATAAAAAGCTATTGGTATTGGGTAAGTTTTGCCAAGTAGCGGCATAGTTTTTACTACTGCTAAAAATAAATACAAAGGCAAACACAGCTATATAAGCTAGGCTAGGGTAGAACTGTATTTTAAAACTTTTATCTCTACCTGTCATTTTCCATGTCAACTCAAAACCCGCACGTTCGGTTTTATTGCTGCATAAAATGGGCGATAATTTTTCTGATAATGGTATTTTATGAGCAGCTGCATTTTTTTCTTCTGATGTGGTTTCGTTACCTGCATTTCCTAAGGCGGCTATTTTTTTAGAAAAAGATGGTGCCAAAAATTTTATCATTATCCAAAATGTAAATATTGGAACAATGATAGCAAGAAAAATCATAGCTATATGTGGTACATCGGCGCTAAATGTTTTTACAGACTGTAATAAATTGGCCATCCATAGTGGTGGTAAAAAATAGGTGTACCAATGTATTGGCATGGTAAAATTCATCATTTTATCTACATTAAACAATCTTGGTACAATTTGAAACCCCACAGCAAAAACGATAGTCATTACAATTTGAAAGCCGCTAATAATGTCTTTTAGTCTTTGCTCTGTACTAAACTTTAAAATTAACCCATACAATAAGTAAGTTAGAAAAACAGAAAACAATACCGTAAGTAAAATGGTGAAAATACAAGCTAGTCCTACAAAAAAACCATGCACTATAAATGTAAATATGATGGGAAACAATGCCACCGCAATCGTAAACTGCAATAGATACACCAATATATGTACCAGCCTTGCTACAAAAAAAGTTTTGCTACTAACTGGCCTTGGTAAAATAATTTGGTTGTCCGTCGTATCTAATAGCACACTGCTAAAATCTGTGATCAACGTCATAGCCATCATAAACAAAACATAGCAATGTATTATTGTCATGCTTATAACAATATCTTTTACAGTAGGTATTATTAATGCTATAAACAACCCCATAATGCCATATACTATGAGTGTAACAAGAATCTGATTACCTGGTTCTTTTTTTGCTGCATTATTTTTCATGGCTACACGCACCCTGCGTCTGTCCAATATCAATTTAGTTTCGGCAATTATTTTTAGCTTTTCAAAGTCCACATCTTTTTTAAGAAATGTTTTCACAATAAAAAGCACAAATTGTAGTATCAACTTATCCATGATTAGCTGTTTAAAACTTTTATAAAATCTTGTGCCGTGCTTTGTGTTTGTGCGCTATCACCAGTGAGGCTGGTAAAAATGTTTTCTAATGAGCCTTCATGTGCATTGCTCTTCAGTTCCTCAAAAGTACCATCAGCCTTCACTTCACCTTTGTCTATGATAATGATTCTATCACTTATTTTTTCTACCACATCCATGATGTGCGAACTGTAAAAAATGGTTTTACCCGCTATTTTTAATTGTGCCAATATTTCTTTCACCAATATCACTGCATTGGCATCAAGACCACTTAGGGGTTCATCTAAAAAAATAATTTCAGGATTGTGTATGAGTCCACTTATGAGCAATACTTTTTGTTTCATACCCTTGCTAAAACTGGTCATGCGGGTATTGGCTTTTTCGTGTAGGTCAAATAGGCGAAGCAAATCGTTTGTTTTAGAAAGTATGGTTGCGTCATCTAAGTTGTACAGCTTACCACTAAATTTTAAATACTCTACCGGTGTAAGTGCCTCGTACAATGCAGCCAACTCAGGTATGTAACCAATTTTACTTTTTACCTCCA
>JAYSWO010000069.1:0-5838 GCA_043717975.1 Ferruginibacter sp.
CTAAAAAGCTAATCATTGTGTTTAAAAATGTTGTTTTTGTAAATATTCCACACAAAATAACACTTTTTCCCACCTTTAGACACATTTTAAGGAAAAGATATTTTTCCACAGCCTTAATATGCCCTGTGGATGTGGGTTACAACTACTTTTAGTGGGTAAAAGCTGTGCATTAAATGTGAATAGCTGTGGAAATGATGTGAATAGCTAAATTACTTAGCTTTATTGAATGAAGAAAAATCCATTTCTAGAGGCATTAAAATCACTTTAAAAAATTTATGAAGAAATTTTAGACAGACGTACATTCTGCAGATTAAGGATTAATTAATAACAAAACATATCGTTTTTTAAAAAAATTATTTCGACAAAGGAATGGCAACTGTAAACACACTACCCTTTCCCAAAGTGCTATCTGCTTTTATATTTCCCTTGTGTGCATCTACCATGGTTTTTACATAACTAAGACCAAGCCCAAAACCTTTTACATCGTGTACATTACCAGTATGCGCTCGGTAAAATTTTTCAAAAATACGAGAGAGGGTTTCTTTGTTCATACCTATACCATTGTCTTCTATTTTTATAACAAACATATTGCCTGCATCAGCAGTAGTAAGTTTTATAATCGGTTTTTCTTTAGAATATTTTAAGGCATTATCTAGCAAATTATTTACAAAATTGGTAAAGTGTACATCATCTGCCATTACCATATCTTTTGCTGCATCCAATTTTACAATTAGCTCCCCGCCACGCTCATTTAACGGCAGCGCAATATTGTTTATGGCATTATTAATTAGCTCATGTGCAGATAATTTTTTAAGGTTTAATTGTACTTCTTGCTTATCTAGCAAAGCCGCTTGCAGTATGGTTTCCACCTGCTTATTCATTCGCTTATTTTCTTCTTTTATTACACCTGTAAAATAGTCAGTCTTTTCTTTGTTACCAATTACCTTTTCGTTTTTTAAAGCATCTACAGCAAGAGAAATAGTGGCCAAAGGTGTTTTAAATTCGTGTGTCATGTTATTGATAAAATCAGACTTTATTTCTCCTAATTTTTTTTGTACAAACAAGGTACGCAGCGTAAGAAAAAATGCGGTGATAATGATTAATGTAAAAATAATAGCGCCAATAATAAACCAAGTAAGCTGTTTAAAAATAATGGCATTCTGGTGAGGCACAATAACAACCAAATATTCTTGTGGTGCAAAGTTTTCCAACTCGCTACCACTTGCTGCTTGTAGCACTACTGTTTGAGACAAATTGTTTGCAGAGTCTGCATAAAACTTAAAAAAATTATCTGTGGTTATTTGATCTCCACTAACAATATTATTATCGGTAACTGTAAATTCAAATGGCACATCTTTCATACCCGTTTTCAACAGTTCTTCTCTTATGATATTTTTTATTTCCTCTTTACTAAAACGATGTATTACCGAATGCCGTCTAAAATCTAACGGAAAACGATCCGGAGAAATGAGTAAATCACTTTTTTTCTGGAAAATAGAAATTGTTTTTTCTTCCATCAAACGAATACCTGCAGCCCCTGTAGCAGAAATTACATTATCTTTTAGTTTTTCTTCTTGACTCATTTTTACACTATCTATCCAGAGTACCTGAAATAGTATAAGGCCAAGCAAACTAATGGTAATAAGAATGGTAATTATGGGGAAAGTTTTCTTCATGAAATAAATTTCGTGTTCTATTATGATGGCCTTTAGCAGTTACAAATGTAGGGTTAATAAGCATTTTGAAATAGTTAATACTTCATAATTAATTAATTTTAGCTTATCCTTTATATATTAGAATCCCAACGTTTTCTTCTCATTAAAAAAATCTAACAATTATTTTGCAGATAAATATACAATTTAGCCATAAAACAATAAAACAATTTATAACTTTAATGCCATGATTGAACCAGCAAGTGGCATATTACTTTTAGCAGAACCTTTTTTAAAGGATCCATCCTTTATAAGAAGCGTGGTACTTATTTGCAAACACGATGCAGAGGAAGGTACATTTGGTTTTGCACTTAACAGAAAACTACACACTACACTTAATGAAATGATAGCTGACTTAGATGGTTGGCCACTACCAGTATACATTGGTGGCCCTGTGCAAACCGATACCATACATTACATACACCAATACCCACAGTACTTTGATGATGCTGTAAAAATTGCTGATAACATTTATTGGGGTGGTGATTTTGAAAAAATGAAAGCGCTCATAAAAAAAGGCACACTGGATATCAACAAAATAAAATTCTTTTTAGGTTATAGCGGATGGAGCCAAGGCCAATTGGATGAAGAGATATTGGAAAACAGTTGGATAACAACCGAAGCCGATAAAACGCTGGTTTTTGAAACCCCAGCTAAAGAGGTATGGAATGCAGGCCTTACCAAATTAGGGGGCAAATATAAAATGATGATACATTTTCCTACTGATCCGCAACTGAATTAGATACTCCCTAAAAGCCTCCCTAAATCCCTCCACAGGAGGGACTTGAAAGTCCCCATAATTTATAGTATTTTCGGCTCTCAATCACTTCACTTAGAATTTAACAAAGTAAATGCTTTACAAACTGCTTCACTTTCCTGCAAAACTTGCGCTATTTATTTGGTGCCGGCATTTACGCATAAATAAAAAAGAAATTTTAAGCGCAAATGGGCCATTGCTTATTGCTGCCAATCATCCAAACTCATTTTTAGATGCCGTTTTATTGTGTAGCATTTTTAAAAAACCCATTTATTCTCTTGCCCGAGGCGATGCATTTAAAAATAACATGGTGGCAAAAATATTGCGTGGCTTAAAAATGTTTCCTGTGTATCGTGTAAGCGAAGGTGTAGAAAACCTAGAAGAAAATTATAAAACATTTGATGATTGTATTAACATTTTTAAAAAAAATGGCATTGTACTTATTTTTAGTGAAGGTAAATGTATCAATGAATGGCAGCTTCGTGCCTTAAAAAAAGGAACTGCCCGTTTGGCTATAACAGCTTGGGAGCAGGGCATTCCATTAAATATTATCCCTGCGGGTATCAATTACAACTCGTTTACAAGTTTTGGAAAAAATGTACAATTAAATTTTGGAGAAATTATTTCGCAAGAAAATATTGCTTTTAAAAATGAAGATGCATATGGTACAAAAATTCAAGCTTTTAATGCCGCTTTAAAATCGCAATTGGAAAAATTAGTTGTACAAATAAAACCAGTAGATAAAAATAAAATCATGGAAACATTTGAGGTAAAAACTTCTACATTAAAAAAAATATTGCTTTTTATACCTGCGCTATGTGCATACATAATACATGCGCCTTTGTACATACCAGTACAAAAATTTGCTTTTAAAAAATTTGGCAAAATAGATCATTACGATTCTGTGCTGGTAGGGCTGTTGTTCATATTATATCCGCTTTATTTATTGCTCTTTGCTTTTGTGGTGTTTTTAATTTGGGGAAGCTTTTGGTGGCTTACTAGTTTTTCCCTTTTACCATTTATGGCTTGGAGTTATATTTCTATAAAAAAGCAGTTTTAATGCCTAATATTCCGATTTGATTATTAATATTAGGCTTAATTTTCTGATTTAAATATGAATATTATGCTTAATTCTCTTATTTCAATATGAATTATACAAGAATTTATAAAATATGATTTTTGACTATTGATAGCCAATAGTCAAAAATAAATTATGCCTGGCATAAAAAAGCCCGCATTCAAATGCAGGCTTTCAAAAAATTTATACAAACAAATTATATCTCCACTGCACCTTCCACCAACACCGTAGTTTTATTATTCAACACTTCTACAAATCCGCTTTGTATGGTATAAGAACTAGTGGTTGATTTATCTTTCAATATTTTCAACTTACCGTTTTTTAATGCACTTACTATAGGCGCATGCTTGTCTAATACTTCAAACAAACCTGTAATGCCTGGCAATTGCACGCCATACACTTCTCCACTAAAGATTTTTTTTTCGGGTGTTAATATTTCTAAAGTCATGGTCTCCCTAAATCCCTCCGAAGGAGGGACTTTGCAGCTCTGTAATAAAAAGCAACTTAATTATTGGTTGCAGTTTATAAGAGCTTATTTTAAATTGTTAAAAATATTTTTTACGCTTCTATGAAAGTTGAATAATGGTATGCCGCACAAGTGAGTGACACAACGATGATGACCATAGCTGCTTCTTAGCTTGCAAACAAAAAATTATTCAATTTAAAAGAACTGTCAAAAATTAGTAATAAAGATTCGTCCTAAGTTCCCCCTTCGGGGGACAGGGGGCTTCTTACGCCTGCGCCGCGGCCATCAATTTCTTACCTTTCTCTACTGCATCTTCCAATGTACCTACCAAGTTAAATGCTGCTTCTGGGTATTCATCTACTTCACCATCCATAATTGCATTAAAACCTCTAATGGTATCTTCTATTGGAACAAGAACACCTTTAAGTCCGGTAAACTGCTCAGCCACAAAGAAAGGTTGAGATAAGAAACGTTGTACTTTACGTGCACGAGATACTACCAATTTATCTTCATCACTCAATTCATCCAATCCAAGGATAGCAATGATATCTTGCAACTCTTTATAACGTTGTAAAATTAATTTTACTCTATCGGCCGTATTGTAATGCTCTGCACCAACTATAGCCACTGTCAATATTCTAGATGTACTATCCAAAGGATCTACCGCAGGGTAAATACCCAAATCGGCAATCTTTCTGCTCAATACCGTTGTAGCATCCAAATGCGCAAAGGTAGTAGCAGGTGCCGGATCCGTTAAATCATCCGCAGGTACATATACAGCCTGTACAGATGTAATTGAACCATTCTTAGTAGAGGTAATTCTTTCTTGCATCAAACCCATTTCCGTAGCAAGTGTTGGTTGGTAACCTACCGCACTTGGCATACGACCAAGCAATGCAGATACCTCAGAACCAGCCTGTGTAAAACGGAATATATTATCTACGAAAAACAAAATATCTTTTCCTTGTCCATCGCCTTCACCATCACGGAAATATTCCGCCATAGTCAAACCACTCAAAGCCACACGTGCACGAGCACCAGGAGGTTCGTTCATTTGTCCAAATACGAAAGTAGCTTTAGAATCTTTCAAACCTTCCATATCTACAGAAGCCAAATCCCATCCACCTTCTTCCATACTATGTTTAAACTTTTCACCATAGTTCATAATACCTGCTTCAATCATCTCACGCATCAAATCATTACCCTCACGAGTACGCTCACCCACACCAGCAAATACCGATATACCACTATATGCTTTCGCAATATTATTAATCAATTCTTGTATCAATACCGTTTTACCCACACCTGCACCACCAAACAATCCAATTTTACCACCCTTTGCATAAGGCTCTATCAAATCGATTACTTTAATACCAGTAAACAAAATTTCGTTTGCAGTACTAAGGTCTTCAAACAATGGCGGCTTAGCGTGTATAGCACGACCACCTACTTTGCTCACCTGTGGCAAACCATCAATAGCATCGCCAGTTACGTTAAACAAACGACCTTTAATACCTTCACCAATAGGCATTGTTATTGGGCTACCGGTATCGGTAACCACCATTCCACGTACCAATCCTTCTGTACCGTCCATCGCAATGGTACGTACACTATCTTCTCCCAAATGCTGTTGTACTTCAAGCACCAATTTATCGCCGTTTTCACGGGTCAATTCTAGCGCATTTAAGATTTCCGGAAGCTTGCCTTCGTTGCCAAATTGCACGTCTACAACGGCTCCAATGATTGATTTTACTTTACCTGTACTTGCCATATCTATGTATTATAATAGTTGAGGTTTCAAAATTTGCCGCAAAGGTAAGGTTTG
>JAYSWO010000070.1:0-2321 GCA_043717975.1 Ferruginibacter sp.
TTTATACTTACCTTAAAATTGCCTTTCAGAAGACAAAAGCCATTATTTTTCGCTTCGCTATTAGGAACTTTATTTTCTTTGGGAAATGTTATTGAAACCTTACTTAACAATGAATTTTCCCTTTTACCTGGTTCGGATATTATTTTTTACCAAAATAATATTCAGAGTGAACCTCCCGAAGTATTAATAAAAGATAGTTCTACCAAATTCGATTTTTATAGATTTGGACCTTTTGAAGAAGGATTTGATATTGTAAAAAAAGATAGTTTCGAAACTATGTATAAACAATTGCAGGCAAATTTGCAACCTGTAAAGAAAGAGTATAAACAAATAATTATAGTAGGAGGAGTAGATATTAGGCAACCTATTGGAAGCTCCAAAAGAGAGTTTGGTGATAATACTACATTAGCACAATCTAGAGCTAATTATGTAAAAGACTTAATAAAAGATATTGTACCAAATATTAGCACTAATAACATTATACCAATAACAGGTGGGGCTGCAAATATTTATTTACAGTATGATAGTATAAAGCATCAAGAAAATAGAATAGTGCATATATATGCTAAGTATTAAATTATTTGCCCCTGCCTTTGCCGGCAGGCAGGTGTTCAAGTATTAAAACACAAACCCCCTCCATTGCTGAAGGGGGTTAACACAAACTATACACACACAACTTCTGAAACCAATGCTTCAGAGTAGGTAAGTTAATCGGGCTTTTTGCCGTCTAAAAAATTATTGATCGTATTTATTTCTCCGCCTCCGTTGGTACTTCCAACTCTCGTGCGCACCCATAGCCCCCCTCGTGAGACGTTGAGGCTTGGTCTTTGACCAGCCGACCAAATTATAAAAAATCAAAAACATTAATATCTGTATATTTCATTCTAAGAAATAGGTTGGTTTTATTATACTGCATTGGCTGGTTAAAAACCAAGCCTAGGCGAGTGCGAAATAGGTAGCCATGTAACAATACAAACGAAAAGTGTTACTCAATAAAAATATTTTGGAAAATTATATTAGTCACAGATACGTTGCCTATAAACTCAAAGCACAAATACTTGATGATGGTTAAATTAGTACTGCAAATAATAAGCCCAACTTTTGAATAAAGAAAAAATGTAAATTTGTAAAAATACAAAAAATGAATACCGCAGCCATACGACAAGAACTACACAATTACTTAGAAGTAGCAGAGGACAAAAAAGTGAAGGCCATTTATACAATGATGCAAGAAAGTATTAAAGAAAGTGCAGTAGATTACTCTGATGAATTTAAAGCAGAATTAGATAGTCGTAACGAGAGCTATAAAAATGGCTCTGCAAAAATGATTACTGCTCAAGAAAGTAAAAAGCGGATACAAAAAATACTAAAAGCCAATCGCAAGTAAATGAGCTATCAATATCAGTTTCATGAAGCTGCGCAATATGAGTATGAAAAATCTTTGTTGTGGTATTTATCTGATAGCGAAAAAGCAGCCAATAATTTTAATATCGCTATTGAAAATACGCTTACACTGATATGCAATCACCCAAAAAGATGGCGCAACATTTATAAAATTTTAGAGAACTAAATCTAAAAAAATATCATTTTACAATTGTTTATGTTATTGATGAAAACTTACACTTGGTAACAATCGTTTCAGTTTATCATCGCAAGAGAAATCCAAAAAATAAGTATATAAAATAGTTTCGTATCATTTTCCTTCTGTGCATATCATCACTTCGTAATAAGCACAGATACGCTCGGCTACAAACCCATGCTGCATAACTTCTCCAGTGTACTTTTTGTTCAACCCCATTCGGGGTTGCCTTTGCGTTGCAAAGGTCCACGGGCTGCGCCCGTGGTTACTAATGGTGAACCCCGTTGGGGTTCTTTGTGAAGGTGGAAGATTAAAATATTTTTGAGAATAATAAAAAAATATTTTGCATGTTCTATTGCACAATCTCCGCATCAATCTATTGCACAATAAAAGTTGAAAAATGTATTACTGCTGAGCGTAGCCCGGATAGAAGCGAAAATCCTTTTTTGATCCCGCATTCGGCGGGAGAAAAAAAAGATTGTAGCGCATAGCCGGAAACCAATGTTGATGTATGTATGTTGCTCATGCTCCTAATCAGTTTGCAGTTGGCAAGTAGCAATTGGCAAGTAGCAGTTGACAATTTGCAGTTAAGCCGTAGCATTAAAAAATAATAAATGATGAATAATAAATGATGAATGCTCAATAATCAATTTTCAATGCTCAATGTTAAAATTTTTAAAACACAAACCCCCTCCATTGCTGAAGGGGGTTAACACAAACTATACACACACAACTTCTGAAA
>JAYSWO010000008.1:0-2536 GCA_043717975.1 Ferruginibacter sp.
GCCGGGCAGTTTAAAAGCCGGATATTTGCCGACCACAATTTTTTATTTAAAGGACTTTATGCACTTAGCGAACTTAACAACTGCGGCAATTAAGAAAACTGCCTTACTAATACTAATAACGCTTTCTTACACTTTTGCTAACGCACAAGAAAACTCACCTTACTCTAGATATGGTATGGGGGATATAGTACCTTCGCAAAATATTGTGAGTCGAAGCATGGGAGGTATATCCGCTGGCTTTATAGATTCTATAGGCTTTTTACCTTACTCACAATCTATCAATTTAACCAACCCTGCATCGCTTGGTAGCCTCAATACAACCATATTTGATTTTGCTGGTGAAATAGATATTAGAACTTTAAAAAGCAATTCATCTCCCGATAAATATAAATCTACCAATACCATCGTTTCTTATATGCAACTTGGTTTTCCAATTACTCCTAAGCGCATGCTAAAGAAAGGCAATTATTGGAATATCGCTTTTGGTCTGAGACCAGTTACTCGTATTAATTATAAAATACAGGGCGATAAAAGGCTTACAAATATTGACAGCGTAAGTACATTGTTTGAGGGGTCAGGAGGAATTAATCAAGCAAATTTTAGTACTGGTATAAAAATTAAAAACGTTAGTGTTGGTTTAAGTACAGGTTATTCATTTGGTAATAGACAAACGAGTACACAATTACGTTTTGTAAATGACTCTGTGCCATACAAATTTTCAAACTCCTTTACAGAAGCAAATTTTGGAGGGTTGTTTTTAAACCTTGGTGTACAATATGCCATACGTTTAAAAGACAATAGCACATTACGTATTGGCGCATCTGCTAACTTACAACAAAATTTGAAGGCAACCAGAAATGTAATAAACGAAACATTTGATTATGCACCTGATGGATCTATAATTGCAATAGACACCATTACTGCCATTACTAATCAAGAAGGCACTATAAAGTTTCCTGCTTTGTATAATGTTGGTTTCACATATACTACTCCACATTGGTTGGTAGGGGCAGATGTAGATATTGCATCTTGGTCTCAATACCGTTATTACGGAGAAAAAGATGCGGTACAGAATAGCATGAGATTACATATCGGTGGTCAGTATTACCCAGCAAATTTAAATACACCTACCAATAAGTATTGGAAATTTGTAAAATACAGAGCAGGGTTATATTATGGAAGTGATTATGTAAAACTTGGTAGCAGTAGTAAACCAGAATACGGTGTTACAGTTGGTGCAGGTTTACCGCTTACTTCTTTTCAACGATTGAGATTTGGTGACTTTGTAATGTTAAATACAGGTATGGAAATTGGCCAGCGAGGCAATAAAACCAATCTTAGTTTGCGTGAAAATATTTTTAGAATAAACTTTGGAATATCTATGACAGCCGCATGGTTTCAAAAGCGTAAATACGATTAAACGTATTTACGTAAGTAATATAACAATACCCTGTGCAATGTTGAGAGTTTTTAACATGAGAAAAATAGCGATACATACATATTTATTAGCAGTCCTTTTTACAGGCTGCTTTTTTTTGTTTTCTTGTGAAAATGATCGAAAAGAACTAGAAAAATTAGATAAGAAAAAAGAGAACAATACAGAAATAGCTACGGATATAAAAATGAACTACACCATGGGTGGCAAAACCAAAGCTTTGCTTACCGCACCCATTATGATACATGTAGAAGATACCATTTCTTACTACGAATTTCCTAAAACATTATATGCGGAGTTTTACAATTTGCAAGAGCAAAAAGAGAGCAAGTTAACCGCTTTGTATGGCAAATACCAAGATGGTAGAAACATTGTTTACCTAAGAGATAGTGTGAAAATTGTAAATATGCTAAAAGGCGATACCATTTATTGCGAAGATTTGTATTGGGATAGAGGCCGCACCGGTGTTGAGTTTTATACCAATAAAAAAGTACAAATTCGCCAAAAAGATGGCCAATATATGAATGGCTCCGGTATGGAAGCTGATCAAGCATTTAAAAATTATCACCTCACAAATGGCAATGGGGTTATCAATAGCAGAGGGGATGGGTTTCCCAAGTAAAATGTTAAATTGATGTATTGTTAAACCTGACTGCCGTCAAGCAGGTTGTTTTTGGGTTTTTTCAATTGCAAAAACTTGTTATTCATTTGTACTTTGATATCCTTTCTTTGCAAATTGCTTATTGCGCATTGCCAACTGCCAATTGCACATTGCGAACAGCGTCTTCTTTCACAAAAATTATTGCCGTAACTTTCCACAAAATTGTAGCAAATGGAATATCGTCGTCTTGGCCGCTCAGGCCTACAACTTAGTGTGCTTTCTTTTGGTAGCTGGGTTAGTTTTAGCAAACAAATAAATGATAAGGTAGCTGAAGAATTAATGGGTATTGCCTACGACAATGGTATTAACTTTTTTGACAATGCAGAAGCGTACGCATTGGGTGAAAGCGAAAAAATGATGGGCAGAATATTGAAGAAAAAAAAGTGGGATAGAACGTCGTATGTACTTTCGTCAAAAGCATATTTTGGATGGAGAGGAAA
>JAYSWO010000071.1:0-5811 GCA_043717975.1 Ferruginibacter sp.
AGATACAGTAATGAAACGAAAGCTTAGTTGGGATGAAAATAGGGATATCGTAAGTAAGTTTTATGATTGTGTTGGTTGTAAAAATGCCTATAACAAACAACTGGATTTTGTGTTGAATCATACCAATACCTATTCTGGAAAAAAATATAAGGAGGATGAAGCAATCATGGCATGGGAACTGGCCAATGAGCCAAGACCTATGCGACCTACCGTTATTGCTTCTTATAAAAAATGGATTGCTAGTGTAGCAGCTAGGATAAAAAGAGCAGATAGAAACCATTTAGTAACTATTGGTACTGAAGGCTACATTGGAACAGAAAACATAGCAGTTTATGAAGCCATACACGCCAATAAGAATATTGATTATCTCACCATACATATTTGGCCAAAAAATTGGGGTTGGTTTAAAGGGGATGAAATAGACAAGGATTTTGAGAACATCGTTTTGAAAACAAAAGATTATATCAATAAACATACAGCTGTTGCAAACAAAATAAATAAACCGTTGGTAATAGAAGAATTTGGTTTACCACGAGATGGGCACTCATTTGATCAGCAATCTGCAACAACTTTAAGAGATAAGTATTACAAAGAAATATTTACACTTTGGCAAAAAAGTATTTTAACCAATGGTAATCTTGCGGCTTGTAATTTTTGGGCTTTTGGAGGTACAGCAAGACCTCTACCCAACCAAACTTTTTGGAAGAAAGGAGATGATTACATGGGAGACCCTCCAATGGAGGAACAAGGCTTAAATACAGTATTTGATGAAGATACAAGTACATGGAAATTGATACAGTCCTTTACCAAAAAAAACAAATAAGATGTTATGTAAATCCATTGGTACTATAATTCTTTCATTTATATTTCTAAACATTTCTTATACATCTATGGCGCAAGATAATTTGCCATCTGATAAGAATGCAACCAAAGAAACCATTGCCTTGTATAACAACCTTGGGAAATTGACGGAGAAAGGCTTTATGTTCGGCCATCAGGACGACTTGGCTTATGGTGTAAACTGGAAATATGAAAAAGGGAGAAGTGATGTAAAAGAAAGTGTGGGGGATTATCCTGCAGTATATGGTTATGACTTATGTGGGTTAGAACAAAATAATGAAAATAATTTGGATGGAGTGCCATTTAAAAAAATAAGGCAATACATAAAAGATGGTTATGCAAAAGGTGCCGTTATTACGTTGAGTTGGCATTTTCGTAGCCCGCTTGGGGCAGCAAAAGGAGCATGGGATACAACGCATGGTACGGTAATTTCTATTTTACCCGGGGGTGTAAATCATACATTGTTTAAAACATGGTTAGATGCAGGAGCTGTATTTATTTCATCTTTAAAA
Source organism: Ferruginibacter sp. (assembly GCA_043717975.1). Lineage (GTDB taxonomy): Bacteria > Bacteroidota > Bacteroidia > Chitinophagales > Chitinophagaceae > Ferruginibacter. The sequence continues at coordinate 1,353 of JAYSWO010000071.1, forward strand.
GGTACCAATGATGAAGCCATACCAATTTTATTTAGACCTTTTCATGAACTTACTGGTAGTTGGTTTTGGTGGGGTAAAAATGAGTGCACCGAAGCGCAATTTATTACGTTGTTTCGTTTTGTAAACTACTATCTTAAAGATGAAAAAAAGTTGCATAACCTCTTATACGTGTATAATACATCTGACAATGTTAAAACCAAAGAGGAATATTTGTTGCGCTATCCTGGTGACGATATGATTGATATGGTAAGTTTTGATGCTTATCAATATGGTGACCCTACAAAAAATGACTGGTTTGTTAAGAATGTGAATAGCTTATTAAACATGATATGTGAAATAGGAAAAGAAAAAAACAAATTAGTAGCATTGGCAGAAACAGGCTATGAAGCCATTCCTTATGCGGAACGGTGGAACCAAACTTTACTGAAGGCAATTGGAAACAATAAAATTTCTTATGTATTGCTTTGGCGAAACCATGGAATGAACAAGTGGAATAATCCCCCACGCATGCATTATTATGTACCCTACAAAGGACAGGTGTCGGAGGCGGATTTTAAAAAATTTTATGAGTTGGATGTAACCTTATTTGAAAAAGAAGTAAGTAAAGCCCTATTGTATAAATAAATGTTTTGATAAAGCTTGTTGATTTTTTGCGCAAGCATACTGCATTAGTATGATGTGAATGATAATTGTTGAAGTGTAAATATGTAAACTGAATTTAATGAAACTAACAGGCATAGATATAAGTATTGTAATTGTTTACCTGATTACCATGTTAATGGTGGGCTGGTTTATGCGCAAAAAAGCCAGGCAAAATATGGATAGCTATTTAATGGGCGGTAAATCATTGCCTTGGTATATGCTAGGCTTAAGTGATGCCTCCGATATGTTTGATATAAGTGGAACGATGTGGATGGTAGCTTTGTGTTTTGTATACGGTCTCAAAAGCATTTGGATACCATGGTTATGGCCAGTTTTTAACCAAGTATTTATGATGATGTTTTTAAGTAAATGGCTAAGAAGAAGCAATGCCAATACCGGTGCAGAATGGTTGCAAACAAGGTTTGGCACAAAGGGTGCAGGTGTAAAAGGTTCACATATTGTCGTAATTGCTTTTGCACTTATTGCTTGTCTTGGTTTTTTAGCATATGGCTTTGTTGGCTTAGGAAAATTTATGGAAATTTTTATACCCTGGGATGTGATTAAAGGTTATGTTCCTTTTGATGTTTCTCCAAAATACGTACCACATTTTTATGGAATAATATTTACATTGTTTGCCATGTTTTATTCAATAATAGGAGGCATGCACAGTATTGTGTTGGGCGATGTAATAAAATATGGTATCATGATCATTGCTTCATTCAGTATTGGTATCATTGCCATGCAGCATTTGCAAGGGCAAACACTTAATGTACCAGTCGGTTGGGATAATCCGTTTTTTAGCTGGAAATTGAATTTAGATTGGAGCAAAATTGCGGCTGATGCCAATAAGAAAATTGCTGATGATGGGTTTAGTTTGTTTGGTATGTTTTTTATGATGATGTTGTTAAAAGGTGTTTTTGCCTCTCTTGCAGGGCCAGCACCCAATTATGATATGCAAAAAGTATTGAGCACAAAATCTCCAAAAGAGGCAAGTAAGATGACGGGTTTTGTAAGTATTGTTCTTTTGCCAGTGCGTTATACGATGATTATTGGATTAACGGTATTGGCTTTATTGTATTATAACCAACTGTATTTAAAAGGACCAGATGGAGTTACAGATTTTGAAAGAATATTACCTGCTACAATAAATACTTTCTTACCTGTAGGTGTATTAGGCTTGGTACTTACGGGGCTTTTGGGAGCATTTATGGGTACGTTTAGCGGCACACTCAATGCTGCACAAGCTTATATAGTGAACGATATTTATTTAAAATATATAAACCCACAAGCAACTACAAAAAAAATAATGTCTATGAATTATTTGGTAGGAATTGTTGTAGTGGTTGTTGGCGTTGCATTCGGTTTTATGGCCAATAACGTAAATGATATTTTGCAATGGATTGTAGGCGGCTTATATGGTGGTTATGTTGCTGCCAATTGTTTAAAATGGTATTGGTGGCGTTTTAATGCCAATGGTTTTTTCTGGGGTATGGCAGTTGGTATTACTGCGGCTTTGCTAATGCCATATGTAACCACAGGACTTCCATTGTATTGGTGGCCACTATTGTTTGTATTATCATTGGCCGGGAGCATTATAGGTACCTATGCAGCACCTCCAACGGATATGGTTGTTTTAAAATCATTTTACAGTACTGTAAAACCTTGGGGTTTTTGGCAACCCGTGCACAAAGAGGTATTAGCAGACGATGCAAGTTTTATGGGAAACAATGGGTTTAAACGAGATATGTTTAATGTGGTATTGGGCATTATTGCTCAGTTGTGCTTAACCATTTTGCCCATGTATGTAATTCTTTGGATGAAACTGCCATTGATATTGACCATAGTCGTACTGGTTATTATCATCTATATACTTAAAAAAACTTGGTGGGATAAATTAGAAAATTAAATGAAATTGTTATGAACAATAATTTTTATGAGCGACTAGTCTCTTTAGAAAAAGAATATGACCTTCTCATTCAAAAGGCAAATCAAAAAATTGAAAACGGTAACGGAATTTTTGATAGGTATAAAAACCCCGTACTTACTGCCAAGCATGTGCCATTGTTTTGGAAGTATGATTTGAATGAAACTACCAATCCATATTTGATGGAGCGATTTGGTATAAATGCAACTTTAAATGCAGGAGCTATTAAGTGGAACGGAAAATATTTGTTGGTAGTGCGTGTAGAAGCCGCAGATAGAAAATCTTTTTTTGCAGTGGCAGAAAGTGCTAATGGAACTGATAATTTTAAATTTTGGGAATATCCCATTAATATGCCGGAAACCTCTACCCCTGATACCAATATTTATGACATGCGTATTGTGCAGCATGAAGATGGATGGATATATGGTTTGTTTTGTACAGAACGCAAAGACCCCAATGCAATGCCAGGAAATCAATCGGATGCGATAGCACAGTGCGGTATTGCCCGCACGAAAGACTTTGTTGTTTGGGAGCGTCTGGACGATTTAAAAACAAACTCACCCCAACAAAGAAATGTTGTGCTACATCCCGAATTTGTAAATGGCCAGTACGCTTTTTATACTAGGCCTCAAGATGGATTTATAGAAGCAGGCAAAGGCGGTGGGATAGGATTTGGATTGAGCAAAAATATGGAGCACGCCATGGTTGATAAGGAAATAGTAATAGATCCAAAATTATATCATACCATTTCTGAAGCAAAAAATGGACAAGGGCCTGCACCGATAAAAACAACGTTTGGCTGGTTACATTTAGCACATGGTGTGCGTAATACAGCTGCGGGTTTACGGTATGTATTGTACATGTTTATGACAGATTTGAATGACCTTTCTACGATTATTTATAAACCTGCCGGGTATTTTTTAGCTCCCGAAGAAAGAGAAAGAATTGGCGATGTTTCCAATGTAGTATTTTGCAATGGATGGATATTAGATGAAGATGGTACCGTGTTTATTTATTATGCTTCATCCGATACCAGAATGCATGTAGCCACTTCATCTATAAATCAGTTGTTGGATTATGTAATGCATACGGCTCCTGATGGATTGTCATCTGCCAATACAGTAAATACATTGAATAAATTAATTGAAAAAAACCAAGCCAATCATTTGGCAGATCAAGAAATATTATTGCAACCTATAAATACCGAAAGGAAGTAATATGCTAGTGGAAAAAATGGCAATCGATATTGATAAAAATGATTTGGTTAATTATAAAACCGAAGTGGAAAAAGAATGGAATAATATTTTAGATTATTGGATGGAATATACCGTGGATGTGGACCAAGGAGGTTTTTTTGGTAGCGTAGGCAACGATAATATTGCTGATATGTATGCACCAAAAGGAGTATTGTTGTGCAGTAGGATATTATGGGCATTTTCTGCTGCTTATAATAATGTAAAAGATGAAAAATATTTGGCAATAGCGAAAAGAGCCTATGAATATTTGTTGAATAATTTTATAGATAAAGACTATGGTGGTGTTTATTGGAGCCTTGATCATACCGGCAAAGTACTTGATGATAAAAAACAAATTTATGGATTAGCATTTTGTATTTATGGCTTGAGTGAATATTATAAGGCAAGTAAAACATCTACCGCTTTAGAAATGAGCATACAGCTTATGGAAACCATAGAGCAGTATAGTTATGATAGAATACATGGAGGCTATTTAGAAGCATTTACTAGGGATTGGGATGTAATGACAGATTTAAGATTGAGTGAAAAAGACAACAATTAAATGAAAACGATGAACACACATTTGCATATAATAGAAGCGTATGCAAATTTATTTACGGTTTATCCAGAAAGAGAATTGTCTAAAAAAATTGCTAAT
>JAYSWO010000072.1:0-5800 GCA_043717975.1 Ferruginibacter sp.
TTGTTGCAATGATTACAATTGGGCTAGATATGATGGGTGGAGATTTTGCTCCCCTTGAAGCTGTAAAAGGTGCTGCTGCTTTTTTTTTGGAAAACAACAGCAATATTCAACTCGTACTTATTGGCAATGAAGAAAAAATAAAAGCCGTAATACATACAAACCCTTTACCTGAGGCAAAATACAGCATTGTACATGCGCCAGAGGTTATAGAAATGCATGAGCACCCTACCAAAGCGCTCAAAGAAAAACCTCAAAGCTCCATTGCTATTGGGTTTCAATTATTAGCCACTGCAAAAATAGATGCATTTATAAGTGCTGGCAATACTGGTGCAATGATGGTAGGCGCATTGTTCAGCATCAAAAAAATAGAAGGAGTACTCCGTCCAACCATTGGCGCATATATGCCAAGAGAAAATGGCACATTGGGTTTGTTGGTAGATGTAGGCTTGAATGCTGATTGTAAACCTGAAAACCTAAATCAGTTTGCGGTGCTTGGTTCTCTTTTTGCTGAGCATGTTTTAAAAATAAACAATCCCAAAGTTGGCCTTGTAAACCTTGGTGAAGAAGAAGGCAAAGGCAATATTTTAGCACAAGCTGCTTACCCATTGCTAAAAGAAAATACCCATATACATTTTGTTGGCAATATAGAAGGCAGAGATATTTTAATGGATAAATCTGATGTAATGGTGTGTGAAGGTTTTACAGGAAACGTGGTTTTAAAAATGGCGGAAAGCATTTACGATATTGTAAAAAGAAGAAAAATAGAAGACGAACATTTTGAGCGTTTCAATTTTGAAAGCTATGGTGGTGTACCAGTATTAGGTGTAGAAAAACCTGTAATTATAGGGCATGGCATTAGCGGCACTACTGCTTTTAAAAATATGATACATATTGCGGTGCGTATGATAGAGGTTGATTTGAGTGGAAAGATCAGAGGGGGTTTTGTAGGGTAAAATAGATGTATAGTTTTTTTGTCCAACTACTTATTATCTAACTTTTTTTATTGGTTTGGTTTTAGCAAGTTTAGCCCATAAATTTTAAAGAAGCTTTGTTGCAAAACTTGACTTTATATGACTCTCCGAAGTTTTATCTTTTAATACTTTATGGTTATATTCTGCATCAGGCTTTCACAGTTACTTCTTTTTACTATATCATGTAAAGCTTATTTGTGTAAAACCCTATCAGATTAAGCTACTAAGGTGCCGTTCTACAACCCCTTACACCTACATCATTTGCTCTTATATTATTGGCATCTGAAATTATGGTTTTGGGTAAATTGGTTAGTGCAAAGCCATCATCTACACTGCCTCTAAAAGCATTGGCATCTATAATATTTATTTTAGGTAAATTGGTAAATGCAACCCCATCATCACTTCCGCCTCTGTATTGGCATATATCCGCAAGTGGAGTAAGTACGAGCAGCATGAAGAGTGGTTTTAAAAAAATGTTGTAAAAGTATGTATTTTATTGATTTTATTTTATACCAAAAAGGGTCATGCCGTTATTCAAATTTTATTAAATGGGCTTATACATTTTTATGGAATATATAGTTATTGACTTCTATTGCAAAAAAAAGAGCAGATATTGGGTAAATTTTAAGATCCGTTATCTACTTAAATTATCCAAAGTAGTGCTCATTAAATCTAACTGTTGGTAATGCACTAAAGTGTCGTTGTACAACAAATGCACATAATAAAAGGTTTTAGGTATATCTGCTATCGGTAAGGAAAGTTGATGTTTATTAATAGCTGCATTAGGCAATTCGTATAGGGTTTTTATAAATTCGCCATTTTCGTTACTCAATCTTATTTTATAATCGCCTGCCTTCTTTGCGTTTAATACTATATTTAAAACAGTGTCTTTTGCAACAATACGAATCGTTCCAAATGGATAATTACCATCTTGTTCGTTAGTAGGTAATACTATCTTTTTTATATCAATAGTAGTATTATTATTCACTTTGGAAAGCACAGGATAATTACTACCACATGGTCCAATATATGCTCTAAATTCTTCTACGCCTTCACTAGCTCTAAAGTTATTAAATAGCTTTATGCTATCGGTGGCTTTAAAAGATACTTTGGTGCCTTGCATAGTATCCATATTGGCTACACTCCAAATAACACCTGCTTCGTAAAAACGCTCACCTGTTACATTACCATTTACATAATAAAATGCATCGCTACAAGGGGTGTTTACAACATTGGTATGCCATACACCCCTACCATAAGTTGCTGCATATAAAATGCCATTAGCTCTGTTAATCATTAAATCGTTTACTCTGGTACGTGGCAGTTTGTTTGAAAATAAATACCAAACATTAGCTCCATTTAGTTTTACATATACGCCAAAGTCGGTACCTGCATATACATTATCGCTATTGTCAATAGCCAAACAAAGTATTGGAATATTGGGCAAGTTGTAACTTATGTTCACCCAATTGGCGCCTGCATTTACGCTTGAAAAAACTTTGTTGCCAACTTCAAAACCCGCAAAACAGGTGTAAACAAAATTGCTATTGATTGGCGATACTTGTACATCGTATGGTATTTGCGCAACTGTGCTTGGTATGCCTGGATTGGTAAGTAAATTGGAGGTCCATGAAAAGCCTTGGTTATCGCTGCGGCGTAGTGCATTGGTAGCCAAACTTATACCGCCCATAATATACATGCGGTTCGCATCACTTGGGCAGTGTACAATTTCATTTTGCCCACCACCTAAATGTTTTTCGCTCCAAGTAGTGCCTGCATTAAAACTTATAAATGTACTATCTGTACCCTGTGGTGATCCGTATAAAAAATCACCATCAAGCAAATCAGTATTCATTTTCCAAGCCCACTGATTGGCAGCTGTAACGGGGTTAATGCCTACAGCACCAGTACTAGTGCCTAATACACCCGATCGTATAAAAAATTGATTGGCAGAGTAGTAGCCCCTTGTTGGATTGCTTGGAGATATAGCACCATGAAACCCATCGAAAGCACCAATATGTATAAAATCGGAACTATTGGCATTACGATATTTATTACCATTGTCTTGCAAGCCTCCTAGTATGGCATATTGGTTACTTTCTACACCAGCAATATCGTAAAACATGCTAGTGGTAAGACCTGTAGAAATATTAGCCCATGTAAGACCATCATCGGCGCTATAACTAATGCCACCATCGCCAGCGGCATATAAATAATTATTTAATGGATTATAGGCAAGGTCGTGTATATCCCCATGTACATATTTAGTAAGATCGAAGCCTGCGGCGGCCTCACTATATCCTGCACCATTTATTATAGTGCCTCCACCATCTATAGATTTAAAAATTTTAGCACCTCCTGTTAATATGGTATTAGGCAAATCTGGATTAACAGCTATACAATTATCGTAACTGGATTGATTATAATCACCTGCTCCACTATTGTTTAGATCGAACAAATTTGGTGTATTGCGCTGTAATGATATAAAGCCACTTGAGTTGGTTTTATACAACCCATTAAAAGTGCCATTGCCCGTAACAGGGCCAGCAAAAATATACACCAACTGAGTACTCGTTGCCAAGTTAATATTTGTAACCGCTAACGAAATACGGTTAGCAGCCAATGGTATGGGTGTAAGCGCTGCTGCACCAAATGAAACATTTGCAAAGGTGCCACTTGCACCACCAAATGAAGATCGCTTAATCGGATTAAGCGTTCCTCCAAGAGCTACCCAAACTGTATCGGTACCAGGTACAAAATCTATATCGTGGCAAGGATTGGATAGTGCAAGGAACCAAGTTTCGCCATAATTTGAGGATCTATATAAACCATAACTAGTTGCCATCAATATTTTATTAGCAAACCTTGGGCTTTGCTTTAATTGAAATGGAGCTGGCCCAATGGTGGAAGGCCAAGGTGTGGTGGTTTTGTGCCAATTAATACCCCCATCGGTACTTCGAAAAACGCCAATACTAGAGTAAATACCTGGCGTGCCTGCAGTAATGAACTGATCGTCGCCATTGCCGGTAAGTATTAAAATATTATTGGGGTTGCTCCAATCCACCACTAAACCACTTACCCCAGCTATGGGTAAAAAACTGGTAAGGCAGTTCCAAGAAGCTCCTCCATTTATGGTTTTCCATAGGCCACCATTGGGTGTGCCTATAAAAATAATATTCGGGTCGGTGGGGTGAAAGGCTATTCGATCGCAACGACCCAATCCATTGAGGCCACTTGGTGGGGAAACATTGTAACTGCTAGAAAATGGTCCTGTAAAAGTCCAATCGGGTGTGGTGGGTGTGGTGGGAGAGCTGGGCCCTCTAAGAACATGGCTAAAAGGTTGTATTTGGCTATTAGCTTTTTCAAATTCGCTCCACAATGCATCTTGAATATTGCCCATTGTGCCATCGGGCTTTACGTGAGGCTTTGTTGCATATTCCCAGCGTTTCCATTTAGCATAATCATTATCAAATTCGCCAATGGGTGTATTCCCAATATTAGCTTTTGCATTATCCCTTTTATAAAACAATTCTACTTCTTTCATTACATCAAAAAAATTAGATTTGTTATCAATTTTGGCATGCAAAGTTGCTGAGCCTATTTGTGGCAATTGGGCAATTATACTAGTGGCAACTATATTTAAAACCACAAGACTCATTATATATTTCAATTTTTTTGTGCTCATTTTTCTATTCAATTTTTTTATTAAAAAAACTGTGTGTACTTTTTTAAATTGGTTGCATATTCCTTAAGAGATTGCAGTGAACCCTTGGAGTAACGCTTTACTATTTTTCAGTGGGGTTACGACTTGTATCTTTATTTATTTATTTGCTTTTTTATATTTGTTATTTCATCTTGCTGTAGCTTTATTTTTTCATCTTGTTGCAAAATGTACAAGGTTAATTCTTCTATTTTTTCCATCATTTTTTTCTGCATTTCGGCTAATTGTAATCCGCTTTTTTCTATTTCAGCTGCCTTAGGCACATTGGGCAAGTGGTTGTTATCGTTTATATATTTTTTAAGTTTGTTTAGTGGCATTAATTTATACCTTTTATCAAACACATAATCAGGCCAGCTGGCTACATCTTTTACCATAACCTCGGTGCATACTATGCGACCTTGCACATTTAGTTTGTAACCTGTGGCGGCGGCCAATACACCAGATCCATTACCTATTACCACCGTGCCATTATTAAGTGGCGATATGCCCAATATATCCATACTATTTGTGCCAAAAACCAAACGTGCATTGGTGCCAGCTGCATATATGCGTGCCAAGCCTGCAAATGTACCTGTAGTAAATATGCCCATTTTGAGGCGTTGGGTACTATTACCAATTCTAAAATCTCCTTCACTTACATCTACATCGCCACGGGTGCCAAGCATATCAAATCTTGCTAAACCTGGTGAACGATTCAACCATAAACTATCACTTAAAAATGCGTTGCCATCGGCAGCATAAAGTGCATAATTGTTAGTACCAGCCGATGCATTTATATAAACACCATAGTTGTTACCTAATCCGCTTACACTGGTAGAAACGCCATACCGGTTATTAGACAACCCATTATTAGTAACAGTACTGTTAATGCCATAGACATTACCGGTACCTGTTTGCGGGTTGCCAATGGCTCGTAAACCATAGTAACCGCCCTCAAAATAACCACCAATGCCGTAGCCAGGTGCAGGTAAGGATGTACCTTCTACTGCACGTACATCTGAAGTACCTAAATAACCCACTACAGATTTTATTACTGGATTAATGGTAGTATTTCCATTTACTTGCAAGCGTGAAGTTGTGGTTGGAACACCTATGCCTACATTGCCAT
>JAYSWO010000073.1:0-5794 GCA_043717975.1 Ferruginibacter sp.
CTTTTTCATTAATCAATACGCCAGCACAACCGAGTTCTACATCATCTGGGTGTACTCCAAAAGCCAATACATCTATCTTCATAAGCAATCACTATATAATTGGAGTGTAATTTACACCAAAAGGCTGGTATGCATTCATAAAATACTCACAAAGCATATCATAATGTGCATAACTGTTTTGTGTTAGGATGCTTTGGCGTGGGGGGCAGTATCGTAGCCGTACATGCGCTGTACTTCTTTTACTATTTTTTCAATAGTAGCATCATCTGTATCAGCATCGTAGCTTTGCTTAAGGTTGCTATCAAAAAAGAAAGCCACTGTTTGGTAAAACCTTGCGGTAAAACCACCTTTCATTTCTTTTATAATTTCGTAACAATTGCTACCGGTTTCCCTGTTTATAAGTTTCATCAATACCTTACCTTGGTAGATAGACAAGTTGGTAAGTGGGGTAGTAAATTCTTTTTTTAGTTCTTTTTCTCTCGATCTTATGTATTCTTTTCGTTTGGCTTTATCTGTTACACCAGCTAGGTTTGCATTAATATCATTCATTACAGCACCTGCTCTCATGGCGTATGGATAAGTAACATAAACAGCATTGCGCAATCTGTTGTATTTTGCATAAGCTGCTTTAGCAGCTGCACTTAGCTTACCATATACATATACATATTCAAGATTTTGTAGTGGAATGGTATCGCCTTCGTAAATAATAGAAAGTGTTTTAATGGTGTCGTTTGCACCAATGGTTTGTGCACTGGCTTGCTGTACACCAATGAGCATCAGTATAAAAAAAATGTGCTTATTAAATCTATTAAGGACAATTTTAGCCATCAACATATCTTAAAGACGTTAAAGTTCTTAATTTAATACTAAAAAATGTATAAAGTAATCCTAAAATTTTAGTTGTGGGTGGTTTCAGCACTGTGCAATTGGCAAAAATGCAGTTGGCAAACGGGAGTGTGCAATTTGCAAACCTTTCTCTATCAATCTTTATCACTAAAAAACTGATTATAATAAAAGCATGCAAATATTAAAATATCATTTTCAAAATTCAACGAAATTCTACTCTTATCAATAAACAGTTTGTAGTTGTTTTTATTGAGTTTGTTTTTATATATTCCTTTTATTTCAAGTGGCTTGTCTACAACTTTTAATTGTTGATATATTTTACGAAATTCGTTTTGAAATTCAATGCTACATTTTTCTAACTGGTCAATAAAAAGGCTTTCCAACTTTACTACCATTTCATTCTTTTTTCAAATTCATCGGCACTTACGGCCTTGCCAGTTAAACTTTTTTCAATTAAAATATTTTCGTAGAAATCATTTAAGTAATTTTCTACATCCTCATTCATAATAATATGCAATAAATTTTCAACATCGTTCACACTCCAAGATTTACGAAGTTTTTTTACAGATAAGTATTGAGGTTTTATCTTTAATTTCTTGGCGATGTATTCATTTTTATAACCACTCACATCTATAATCTGAGGTATATTTTCAACCAATTGTTTGTAATTATTTACCAAAGCTATTGACATAATTGGATGTTTTAATAAATGTTTTTGTATAGATTTATTAAACAAATATAGGGTATTTATAAATCATTTTTATATTTACAAAAGAAAATTAGTTATGCCAAAAGCTATTTCAAACTACTTTGTACTAAGCGTCATATTTCAAGAGACTCTTTCAACCCTTCCAACAACTTTCAACAATATTCAACCTTAAACTAATTATCCTCCTGCCAGCAAAAACATATAAAACACAAATGCTGTAGCGGCTATTAATATGGCAGCAGATTGAATTTTTGAAAAATTTCCTCTTTGCAACATGCTTAATAATAAGCCAATAGCCATAATAACCAAACCTAACCATACTAAGTTAATAAGAGGGAAAACGTATGCTTTTACGGTAATGAATTCAATAAACTTATCTGATTCTTTTACACCAATTTTTATTCGACTTGTATCCGCTACACCTGTAAAACGAACATATAAATTCTGTGGATAAATGGTATCATCAACATTTATTACACCGAGTTTATCTACTATTACCATTGGCTTAGCTTGATAATGCATGCTGTCTTTGGCAGTTATGGTAATATTTGCCATTAACCCAGCTTGGCCATTTTCTAGTTTTACTTTTGCATTTGTAGGATTTTTTTCCACAGAATTGAGCACCATGTATCCGTTACTGTAAAAAGTGGTATCACCAATAGCTAAATTTACTTCTCTAAATGATGTGGTATCTTCTGGTACATCTGTTTTATTAATGGCATAAGATACATACGTAAATACATCTTTTAGTAAATATGATTTTGTATCAGGATTGCTACTCATGTTGTTATCCTTCATCATATACACATCTGGCTGTAAAATAAAACGTTCTTTATTTTTGTCTGTAGCATCTTTTTTCTCGAAAGCAATATTGTAATATTTTCTGCCTTTTTCGTTGCCAGCAGAGTCATTTAAAAAAATGGCTTTGTAATCGCCCAATGTAGCTGGCACTTGCCTTAGCAGCGTAAGATTTTCAGTTGGATTATCTTGCTGCTTGGTCATAGGGTCTTTACCACTCGTAGGTTGTACAATACCATTGGCAGCACTATTGCTTATTACCTCTTTATTGGCAGATGAAATCAATATACCCACCAGCATCAACATAAAGCCTGCATGTGCTACAGGACTGCCAGCTTTTAAAAACTTTCCTTTTTGTATTGTAAAAATATAAAATGCATTGGCCACACAAGAGTAAATAGTGGCAAAAGCAGCCACATAAATAGCACCCAAAAAGCCATTGCCATGTTTGTAAAAAGTAAATGGATAAAAAGCTATCAACAATCCCATTATTACCACAGAAACAATGGTTGGAATGCCAATGTTTTTCCACAGATATTTTGCATCTGTATGTTTATATTTTAAGTATTGTGCAAATGCCGTAAGCAAGCCAATAATAACTGCCACAAGAACCATTACTTTATTGTAGCCAAATTCAACATCTTCTGGCGGAGCAATTTTTGTAAGAAAAATTTTATTAATAACAGGTACAGATGTTTTTGCAATAATAAAAAGCGCTGTAAGAAAAAATACCAAAGAACCAATAAACATCCAAAACTCACGAGAGTTGGTATTTTCTTCTTTGTGTATGGTAGGTATTTTTTTATAATTTTTTATAAATAGAAAAAGTGATGTAATGGTAAACGTACTCATGTAAAGAAAAATGAGCATGTTCATGTACTTAAAGCCAAAACTGTGTCCAAATAATGTAAATGACATTCCCTCACCGGTTTCGGTAAAAGCATGTACAGATGTATCGCCTAAAATACCGGTACGGGTAAGAAAAGTAGAGTAGAGGATAAATACAAATGTGAGTATGGCAAATAAATAACTTGCCCTTAGTGAGTGCCCAGTGGCTTTATAAATAACCATGGTATGCAAACCTGCTATCAACAACAACCATGGTACAAGCGATGCATTTTCTACAGGATCCCATGCCCAATACCCACCAAAGTTTAAAGATTCATACGCCCACTTGCCACCCATCATAATGCCCACTCCCAATACACATGCACACATGAGCGCCCATGGTAGCGCAGGTTTTACCCAATCGCCAAAGCGTTTTGTTTGAATACCTGCATAAGCATATGCAAATGGAATGATGGTAGATGCAAAACCTAAAAACAAAATAGGAGGGTGAATAACCATCCAATAATTTCTGAGCAATACATTTAAACCTACACCATCTTTTATAAAACTTAAATAATTTGCTCTTGCAAAAATGGGCGCTTGTATTTCGTTTCTAGTAAGTGTAAAAGGACTGTTCCCAATTTTAATATTACCAATATACACACCCAATACCATCATTAACAAAAAGAATTGTGCAAAACTGACAACGGTCATTACGGGCGCTTCCCATTCTTTACTTTTACGAATCATTACCATACCCAGTATGCCATGCCAAATGGTCCATAGCAAAAAACTGCCTTCTTGCCCTTCCCAAATGCAAGCCAATAAATACTTGTACTCTAGCTCTAGCGATGCATGCTTGTAAGCATACATATATTCAAACAAATGGTTTGCACATATGTACATAATGGTAGCAAAAACAATGAAAACACCTATTACTTGCACAAGAAATGCTATACGTGCGGTTTTTAGCCAATTGGTTTTTTCTGTAAATTCCGTACAGTAAGATGCTTTAAAAAAAGAGATGGTTGCTATAATGGCTGCAACGAAAGAGAGTATTACAAAAAATTGTCCTAATTGCCCTGGGAATAAATGTTCGCCTTCAAATTTTATCATTTCAAAATAGTATGGTCAAATGGAATGTTATAAATCCAAGTGATTAGTTCATTGTGGTGGTATTTTCTTGTACTTGTTTTTTCATTTGCTCCTTATCGTCTTTGTATTTGCTCGGACATTTCAATAAAATATCGCTGCATTCAAAATGATCTGCCTGCATTTTTCCTTTCATTACCAAACGCTCACTTCTTTCTAAGTCTGCTGGCTTACTGTTGTGAAAAACAACTTTTGTTTGCCCACCAAGGCTATCTACGGCATAGAAACTAAGGTAGTTTGGGTTTTTAATGGCATCATATTCTACTGGTTGTGTTTTATCCATTTTTGCAATGATGTGTACAAACTTACCTTGCTTTTTTTGTGCAGAGCCTATGGTGTCGTATGTAGAAAAATCAGCTGAATAAGATAGCAAACCAACAATTAAAGCTGCAATACCGATGAGTATTACAATGTGTGTTCTTTTCATGTGTTTATATTTATTGTAATCTTAGTTCCCGAAGTCTCGGGATTATTCGCCAAAACACTTTAGTTAATATCAACTTTTGCTAAGGCTCATTTCATAAAAATAGTTAAAGTGCAAAGTTAATTCAATTAGGATTGTACTAAGAATAATAAAGGGTAAAATTTAGCGTTAATTGAAGTGTAGAATTTCAACGGCAACATTATTTACTTCTAATGCAAAAAATAAGTTATTGTATAAAATCTTAGGATAGTTATATGTACACTGTTCTTATATTTGCGCAAATTTAATAAAGGCTATCATGACAGACTTGTCAACATTCAATCCAAACGATCTTGGAAACCCCAATTTAAACATTTTTGGTCTTCCCTTTACAGAGGAAGATGCTAGGCTAGTTATTTTGCCCATACCATGGGAAGTAACGGTAAGTTACAATGCAGGTACAGCAAGGGCTGCGGACCATGTATTTATAGCAAGTTTGCAGGTAGATTTGTTTGATCCAGAGATGAAAGACATTTGGAAACAAGGCTTTTATATGCGCCCAACAGATAAAAAAATACTTACAAAAAGCGATTTTTTACGCAAAGAAGCGGAACTATATATTAGTTACATAGCCCATGGTGATGAGGTAAGTGCCAATAAATTTATGTGCAAAACCCTTAGAGATATAAATGAAGGAAGTTTGTTTTTGAATAATTGGGTGTATGAGCAAACCAAAGATATATTGGCCAAAGGGAAATTAGTAGGGCTTTTGGGAGGAGATCACAGTACACCACTTGGTTATTTTAAAGCCATTGCAGAACAATATGCAGATTTTGGTATTTTGCAAATAGATGCACATATGGATTTGAGAAAAGCATACGAAGGGTTTAATTATTCTCATGCTTCTATTATGTACAATGCTTTAGAAGAAATACCTCAAATAAAGAAATTGGTACAAGTAGGCATAAGAGATTTTTGTGATGAAGAATTTGATTACATGAACAATAGCAATGGAAGAATTGTTTCTTACTTTGACAAGGATATTAAAGAAAAGCTAT
>JAYSWO010000074.1:0-15053 GCA_043717975.1 Ferruginibacter sp.
TTCCCGATTGGCCGTAGCAAGTTCTATGCGTTTTTTTTCTTCTTGTTTATAATTAAAAAAGTAGGCTGCCAAATAAAAAGCGATTGATGTAAAAAAGGAAATTCAGTTTTTGAACAATTATATACAGCTAAAAAACCAACAATTGGCGGATCATTCCTTCATAGAAATGCAAGTGCAGGGAGAACATGAAAATCTAAAGATTGCACCCTTGCTATTGACGGGTATTATTGACAAGATTATGCTGGAAGGGGCAAACTATTACATGTTGCTGCAGTTTTATGAAAAGGAATTACAATTTCTTGTAGAGGTCCATTCAAACAACGGACACTCAGGGTTGTTGCTCGATGATGCAATTCATATTCGGTTGAAGGAGCTGTACCCACAAAGGCATGAAATTTTTCAGGGCAGGAGCCAATTTACATTAACCATTCAGTTAGATGAAGCATGATAGCGAAACGATAGTAAGCATTGTTTCTGACGAAGAAAATAACAGGAGTAAAACATTCTGGAGAAAGGCATTTACCATTTATGCAATGGTAGAAATGACTATCATGCTAATTCATTATGTAACCACACGTAGTAAATGTAATTACTGTGTATTGCCTCCTGCATTTTATATACTAATCCTTTTGCAACATCTTATTTTTACAGGATTGTTGTGGTATTGCTTAAATAGCTTTTACCATTTGCATGGCTGGAGAATAGTGGTATTAAATATATTACTCTTCGCAGCACATTATTTTTTATGGATTTTGATGTTGTACGCCATTTTTCATTCGGGGCAGAGCTGGTTGATTTGGAAGCCCAAATTTTTAAAATCTTTTTCATCTTTATTTGGGGACTCATGGATTGATATAGCCAAATATGTCCTAAAACTTTCTGCATTTTATGTCCTAAAATTTTATGTTGAGTTCAGGAAGGCAGAAAGGCAGCGCATTCAATTGGCAGTTGTCAATAAGGATATGCAATTGAATTTGCTGAAGCAACAGTTGAGCCCACACTTCTATTTTAACACCTTAAATAACTTATACGGCTTGGCAAGGAGTAACAGTGCAAAACTTTCCAATGCATTGAGCCAATTGTCGAATATTATGCAGTATGTAATTGTAGAGTGCAATCAACCCAAAGTATTGCTGAGCCAAGAAATCATTTTTTTGCAAAGCTATATTGAATTGGAGAAATTAAGGTACGAACAGCATACTGTTATAGCAGCAACCATTCAAGGAGATGCTGGCGATTTAACTATTTTACCATTGCTATTGATACAGTTTGTAGAGAACGCTTTTAAACACGGCATGAAGGAAAAGTCTGACCAAAACTGGATGAAAGTTAATATTACCATACAGAAAAATGAATTGCTGTTTCGGGTGGAAAATAGCAATTACAAGAATTTAGCTACCGCGGGCCTTGGTATAAACAGTGTGAAACATATTCTCAACCTGCAATACGAAGGCAAATATACAATGCAAATGCAGCACGAATACAACAGGTTTTTAGTATCTTTAAAATTGAATTTGTCATGAAAAAAATTACATGCGCCATATTAGATGACGAGCCGATAGCCCGTGACATACTGAAAGATTTTATCAATCAGGACGATAGGCTTTTACTACAAGGTAATTTTAAAAATGCCAAAGATGCATTAAAAGGAATAACTACACAATCCGTAGAATTGGTTTTTTTGGATATTAATATGCCTGGCCTTACCGGTTTTCAGTTTTTAAAATCAATGACCCATCCACCGGCGGTAATATTTACAACTGCATACAGGGAACATGCAATGGAAGGCTTTGATGCCAATGCTATTGATTATTTATTGAAGCCGATTGCTATTGAACGATTTTTACTGGCCGTAAATAAAGCCTGGAAATTTTTGCGTCCCCCTGTTACAGAAATTGCCAATATTGCTGAAGTAAATGAAAATGAAAATTTCTTTTTTGCAAAGGCCGATGGAGGACTGGTAAAGATATTATTTGATGAAATTTTGTTTATTGAGGCAATGAAAGAATATGTAAAAATTGTTACACTGGATAAATCTACTGTTACCTACCATACCATTTCTGGTTTAGAAGAAAAACTGCCTGCCGGAAAATTTTATCGCATTCACCGTTCCTATATCGTAAATATAAAAGCCATTACCAGTATCGAGGCATTTATAGTAAAGATTGGTAAACACGAACTTCCCATTAGCCGAAATGAACGGGATGCATTTGTTGAACTAGTTGCCAGCGGCAAAATCATTTCGAAATACTAAAATTTTCGTTGAAATTTTCCTGCATTTTGTTGAAGCAAAATGCACTCGCATCCCTTTGTTGAATTTCCTGTTCATTTTGTTGAATACACATTTTTATAACAGGTATACTGTTGTAGTTTCATCCTGCATTTGTTTAATTAAAGCAGGCCGGAGTCTTTAAACCCGGTTCTGTTAATCAGTCATCATTTTAATCTTTTGCAAATGGAACAGTCATCAATAGTGCTTAATACTTCAACAGATCAGCTGTTTATTGATACGAGCACCATCGTGCGAATTGAGGCATCATCAAATTATTCAAAAATTTATTTCAGTAATGGAAAAGTGCTGGTAACAGCTAAGTTGCTTAAATGGTTTGAAGAAAAATTACCACAGCAGTCATTCATACGTTTACATCGTAGCCACCTTGTTAATAATTTATTTATGAGTACTTTTCAGCGAAACCTTAAAGCAATTGAATTAACAAACGGAAACTTTATACAGGTTTCTAAACGAAGAAGAAAATCAGTGCTGATGAAATTCCTTGCTTTTTTTATGATGGCATTTCTTTTTCAATCAATCACCTATTCTCAAAACGTTGGCATCGGTACAAACACTCCGGCTGCAAAACTGCATATTAAAGGTTCGGCAGATACGTCGCAACTTTTTATTGATGCCAATGCTGTACAAACCACCGGCAGGCCACTTATAAAATTGCGCAATAGCAGCGGTACCGACTTGCTATGGCTACATTCCGACAACGCCAGCAATAGTTTTGTGGGAGTGAATGCCGGAAGGGTAAACAACGCAGCAGGCGGGGCGACTTGGAATACTTTTATCGGCGGCAATACTGGCAATGATAACACGCTCGGACATTCCAATACTGCCAATGGGTACAATGCGCTCTTTAATAATACAACGGGCGATTTTAATACGGCAGTAGGAAGAATTGCCTTGAATGACAATACCACCGGCAGCAACAATACAGCAATAGGAGGGGCGGCACTCAATAACAACGCTGCAAGTAACAATACGGCCTTGGGGCGAAATGCGCTATTCAGCAACGTTGGTGGCAGCAATGCTACTGCCATTGGCTATGCGGCCATGCAGTATTCTTCTAATCTTGCATCAGCATTCGATAGTCGTAATGTAGCAGTAGGTTTTGAAGCGCTGAGGGGTGGTTCGGTAATTGCTTCCAATAATACAGGCAATAGCAATACGGTTATAGGTAACCAGGCATTAAGAAACAACACTACGGGTTGTTGTAATACTGCCTCTGGAAATCTTACGCTTTTTGACAACAGTACAGGTAGTAGCAATACCGTTTCAGGTTCGCAAGCACTTACTAACAATACAAGCGGAAGCCAAAATACAGCCTGTGGGTCTCTGGCATTATTTGATAATTCCATTGGAGATTTA
Organism: Ferruginibacter sp.; assembly: GCA_043717975.1. GTDB lineage: Bacteria > Bacteroidota > Bacteroidia > Chitinophagales > Chitinophagaceae > Ferruginibacter. Next base: position 3,650 of record JAYSWO010000074.1, read on the forward strand.
AATACGGCCATTGGATACACATCCCTTTTTTTAAATGCTTCTGGCGAAAATAACACGGCTATTGGTGATGCCGCTTTGTATTCCAATACTACAGGCATTGGAAATACGGCAAGCGGTAGTAGGGCACTTTATTTAAATGCTACAGGAAGCTATAATACCTCTATGGGAAGAAACGCCTATAATGCAAACGACTTTTTGGATAACACTACGTTGATTGGCTATGCAACCGGTGGTATTGGGGCACACAACAGGATAGACATTGGCAATTCAAGTGTTAATAATATTGCTGGGCAGGTGCCATGGAGCACCTATAGCGATAGGAGAATTAAGGACAATATAAGTGCCAATGTACCCGGGCTAGCGTTCATCAGCCTTTTGCGCCCCGTTACCTATAACCTAAATATTCACCGGCAAAATAAGATGATTTATGCTGGAAAAGAAGAAGGTAACTGGCCCTCCAAATATGATATTGAAAAAACTACCATGTCGGGTTTCATTGCGCAAGAAGTAGAAAAAGCCGCCACCGATATTGGATACAAGTTTAGTGGCGTGCAAAAGCCGGATAATCCCGATGACCTTTATTTAATTCGCTATTCCGATTTTGTAATGCCGCTTGTAAAAGCGGTGCAGGAGTTAAACCAAAAAAGCGATGAACAACTAAAGATGATTGCTGAGCTTAGAAAGGAAATTGAACTGCTGAAAACAAAGAAATAATATTCAGACAAAACTAATATGAATGAAAATATTTAACCCGGCGCTCATTTTATGCTGTCTTTTATGGTTCATACGATTACATCATAGCCACCTTGTAAATAATTTATTTATGAATACCTTTCTGCGAAACTTTAAAGAAATTGAATTAACAAACGGAAACTTTATACAGGTTTCTAAACGAAGAAGAAAATCTGTAGTACAGAAATTTCTGGCTTTTGTTCTATTTACAGTTTTTTTTCACCTAATCATCTTTTCCCAAAACGTAGGTGTTGGTACCAATACACCACATGCCAGTGCAGCATTAGATATTGTAAGTAATACAAGAGGCATGTCCATTCCTTCTTTAACAACTGTACAACGTAATGCAATTGCAAACCCTAAAGCAGGGCTGTTTGTATTTGATATCAATAAACAAACCCTCTGTATGTTTAATGGCGCCAATTGGGTTTACTTTCAAAGTTCTATTGAACCAAACGCATTACTTCCAGTTGAACAGGTTGCTTCAGACGGAGATGTGGGTGATTATTTTGGATGTAGTGTAGCCATTGATGGTAACTATGCAGTGGTAGGTGCCGAGAATGATAATATTGGCAGTAATATTAAACAGGGCAGTGCCTATATCTTTTTCTTTAATGGTACAGCCTGGGTGGAGCAGGCAAAATTAACAGCAGCCGATGGAAATGATAATGATAATTTTGGACACAGCGTAAGTATCAGTGGAGACTATGTAGTTGTAGGTGCTGAAAATGATGATGTGGGGATAGATGTAAACGAGGGAAGTGCTTATATTTTTATTCGCAGTGGTACTAATTGGACTCAACAAGCAAAAATAATTGCCACAGGCGGTGATGCCAACGATTTTTTTGGAACAAGTGTAAGCATAAGCGGAAGCTATATTGCAGTAGGTGCAAAAGGTGATGATGTAGGTGCAAATGCAAATGAAGGCAGCGCCTATTTTTTTATAAGAACTGGCATAACCTGGACGCAGCAAGATCAGGTGATAGCCCCTTTTGGAGCTGCGAGTGATCAGTTTGGATTTTCTGTATCAATAAGTGGCGATTATGCTGTTGTTGGTGCCCCTTACGATGATTACCTCGTTAATACCAACAGCGGCACCGTTCATATATTTTTAAGAAATGGGGTAAACTGGGGTTTTGAGCAAACGCTTTCTCTTGCGCTGGACGATGCATTATTCGGACATAAGGTTTCAATAAATGGCGATATACTAATGGCTGGATATGCAGGTAGCATTAGCAGCACATCAAGAGGTGTAAAGTTCTTTCTCAGAAATGGGGCAGTTTGGAATCAAACTTTTGCAGTGACTAATACTTCTCCTGAAATAAATGAAAATTATGGCGGATTTGGAGGTTACGGACTTTCCACCACAGGCATTTATACCATCATTGGATCACCACAAAGTGCTAATCAGGGTAATTTGATAGGAGGTGCATACTTATATAAAAGGGCTGTACCTTCTGGGAATTGGTTCTTTTTACGGAAAATTATTGACCCATTAGGCCAGTTTGCTTGGTATGCAGGTTGGAGTACGGCTGTATCTAATTCTTATTGCATTGTAGGTGCTCCAGCATCCAATGGAGAAAAGGGTAAAGTGCTTTTTGTTTCGGTAGAATAAAAATATGAATTATGAAAAAAATGAGTTTTACTTTTTTACAGTTTTTTATTTTAAGCAGTAGCATAAATGCCGCTATCAGATATGTAACACCCTCTGGTGCCGGATCAATGAACGGAACCACCTGGGCCAATGCTTTTCCCGGCGTATCATTGCAAACAGCTATCAATGCATCGGCACCGGGCGAGGAAGTGTGGGTGATGAACGGAACATATTTTACAACCAATACGGCAAACAGAAATATTTATTTTAATATGCTAAATGGCGTTTCTATTTATGGCAGTTTTAATGGAACAGAAGTTCTTTTATCTCAAAGAAATTTTTCCTGCGGCTTTACATCAGTATTAAGTGCAGAAATTGGCGTACCCGGAAACGCTGATAACAGTTATCATGTAATTAATAACAGCAGTTTAAACAACACAGCCATATTAGATGGCTTTACCATTACCGGTGCCAATGCCAATTTTGATTTGCTGGGCAATGACAACCGCAGCCTAGGCGGCGGTATGCTAAATAATGCAGCAAACGGTGGCATCTGCAGCCCTACTATCCGCAATTGCTTATTTACTTTTAACACAGCAGTGTTTGGTGGTGGTATATTCAACCACGGACAAAATAGCGGCAATGCAAATCCAGTAATTACCAATTGCATATTTGTATTAAACACAGCAACAAGCGGCGGCGGCGGTATAGATAACTTTGGGTACAATGGCAATGCAAGCCCCGTTATTACTAATTCAATTTTTTACAACAATACAGCCTTAAGCAGGGCTGGTGCTATGTATTGCTGGGGCGGTGGCAATGGCAATGCAAGCCTTGTAATATTAAATTCCCTTTTTGTAAACAATTCATCTGCGGATGGTGGGGGTATTGTTTCGGATAGAACAAATTTTGCTGCAGGTAATTCGGGTACCGCTAATCCAACAATTCGCAATAGTATTTTTTGGGGTAATATGGCCAGCGGCACCGGGCCACAGTTTTATATTTTAGGGAATGCAAATTTTACTGCCACTTTTAGTGCCATAGACATAAGCAATCAAAATATACCACATACAATTACAGGGCCTGGCACCGGTAATATTTTTAGTGCACCAACTTTTGTAAATATAGGCGATGCCGATGGCGCAGATAATTGCTGGCTTACCATTGATGATGGTTTGCAGTTACAGGCAGGCTCTGCAGGTATTGATGCAGGCAATAATATAGGTGTGCCATTATTTGACATAAGAAACAACAACAGAATAGGAAATGCCGTAGTGGATATGAGTGCTTATGAGTTTAACTCAATAGTATTACCCATAAGCATGGTTGGGTTTTATGGTAAGGCAGATGAAAAAACCAATACGCTTTTCTGGAGTACAACTTTTGAAAGCAACAGCCGGTTATTTGAAATAGAAAAAAGTGCTGATGGTATTATATTTGAAAAAATTGGAGAAGTAAATGCTGCTGGCCACAGCAATAGCATAAAGCAGTACCAGTTTATTGATGATAAACTGATAACCGCAAAATATTATTATCGGTTAAAACAAGTTGATATTGATGGGCGTTACAGTATCAGCAGTACTATTTTATTGTTGAATAAAAAAACAGATAGTAAAGTTGTTGTTTTTCCTAATCCTGTTGTGAATAAGGCCACGATTTTATTTAAAACGAAAATGGTTTGTGAAGAATTTCTTTTATTTAACAGTAGCGGGCAAACGGTAACCACACTCATCATAAATGGAAACAGTGTTGAGATAGATTTTACTGGCAAACCGGCAGGTTTATATTTTCTTGTAAACCAAAAACTTGGAATAACTGCCAACATTCAAAAACTTGTGAATTAACAGGAGTATTTTTGTGTATCATCGGGAAATAATCAGGAAATAATTTTTCTTCCCTTTTTGTACCACAATATATTTTCTGTGTAACAATAAAGAACTAATAACTTTCAACGCTACACTATCAACTTTGCGTTTCGGCAGGTTTTCACATACCTTCATCATAAATAAAAATAAATTTTGCAGCAAAATTCCGACGTATAAACAAACTTTAATTTTGTAGAAACCAAAATCTATCGATATCATATGTTAGTAAAACATAAACACTGCGAAGAATTTAATACTTATTTGTAACCTTTACTTTCTACAAATGGGTATCAGCTTTTGAAACAACGAATAGTTATGATATTGTTCATAGTTGGTTCAATTTTTTAAAACAAAATGAAATTGATATTATTGTTTATGTCATATACCGAATCACGTTCATACTATTATTCATTTCCCTTGCCTTGGTTGTAATTTAAATCAACTTATGAGGAATGCAAAACGCTTTATGGCATATGAATTAAGTAATAGATTAGAGAAAAATAGCAATGCTGAGATGCTACAATTACTAGCTTCTAATCTTAATACTAGAGAAATAACTAAAGGGCAAAAAGCATAAAGTGATTAAAGATTCTTCTGATACAAAAGCATTTACTCCGATAAATTTCTATTTCAAAAATTGGAACAAATACATGGCTACCAAGAAAAATTGACTTTAGCGAAAGAAAGTGTGAGCTATGAACACAGTAGTGCTTCGTTTTATGAACTAAATGAAGTCAAACATTTTTCTCCAAAACAATATAAAGATTTGTAGTGTGTATAATTACTTGACGTTACTTTTATGCGTCAGGGCTTTTTGATATCTTAGTGTGTACGTTTGTGCCGCCCGATACGCCATTTATTTTGACATCTGTTGCTTTAAAACTTTTAGCGGGATTGTATACCAGTATTTGTACTTTGTTCCATTTCCTGCTCACCACCAGTTGGTAGGGAATAGCTTTGTTTGCTGTGCGAAAGATTATTTTGCGAAACGTAAAATAGCTATTCCAAAAATTATTTTTTTCATCATTATTCTTGCAAGTATAATTTTATCTAGAAATGTATTTACTCCGTTTTCTCAAAATCAAATTCAGGTTCTTCGTAGGGGTCTTTTGAGTCCAACCCGTAATTATTTGTAAACCTATCCCCGTCAGTAAATAACCAAACCAACAGTATAATAGGGCCTGCTATTGGAATAAAATAAAATAAAAAATTCCAACCACTTCTGTTCAAATCATGAAGCCGCCTAACAAGTACTGCTAAGCCAGGAACAATTAATAATAGATAAAAAATGATTAATATTCCTTCAAACACAGATGTAAAATCTTCTCCTAATGTTTCTTCCCCAAAACCACTTATCATAGTAAGGCATATCATTATTATTACATTAGCCAAATGGAAATACCAAAATTCTAATCTGCGTGCACGCCCATTAAAATTAGCATAATTTTTAAAAAATACTTTCTTCCACCAATCAATGATGTTGTAATCTACTTCTAACTTTTCCATATTTGTTGTTTAAAAAAATGATTATGTAATATAAAAATTGAAATTGGAAAATATGTACCCATGGGAATAATATTGTTTATGTTAAAAAAAATTAGATGTTCAACTTTAAAAAAACTTTATGCCTTTGTTACAAAGTATACATTATCTTTCTACATACTTTTACCTTCCTTATGCAATTCCCTCTTAATACCATTTTCAATATCTGCAACTAAGATAACGGTTGAATTTTTTTCCAATGTTTTTAAGCAGCAGTACCGCACTACATTTATAATGGCACCGCCACTTAGCTCATACCTAGCAGCTATTTTTTCTATATCGATTATGCCTTCTAAGGTACATGCTTCAGGAAAATTATTTTTCCATAACCGCAAACGCTGCTCCGTATTAGGCAAACTATATTGTATCATACTTTGAAACCTACGGGCAAAAGCGTCGTCTATATTAGCCTTTAGGTTAGTGGCTAGTATGACTACACCAGGGTAATCCTCTACCCTTTGCAATAGAAAAGATACTTCTTGGTTGGCATATCTATCGTTAGAGTTGTTAATGCTTGTTCGCTTACCAAATAAAGCATCGGCTTCATCAAAAAACAAAATCCAATTTTTCTTTTCGGCTCTATCAAATATTCGGGATAGATTTTTTTCTGTTTCTCCAATATATTTTGAAACCACAAGCGATAAATCTATTCTAAAAACTTCTTTGCCCGTGTATTTGCCTAGCAGAGCAGCCGTTAATGTTTTACCGGTACCTGGCGGACCAAAAAACAAACTTCTATAACCTGGTTTTAGTTTTTTACCCATGCCCCATATATTGTACAGTTTTTCATGTTGGTCTATCCATAATTTTATTTCCCTTATTTCTGTAAGCGTGCGTTCATCTAATACAAGGTCTTCCCACTCTAGTGCTGTGGTTAGTTTTTTTGCAGGAAATTCAGCAGAAAACTCTGGGCTATAATCCTCGCCAATAAGCAGGAGGTGGATAATATCATCTGTAGCACAAAGTACTGCCGAAGAAAATGGCATAAGATTAGATTTTCTTATAGGATTAATAAAACCATTTTTAAACAATATATGGTTGCTCGAAAAATGCACAAGGTATTGTGCTCTTAATTTTACATCTGTACCTGCTAGTAAAAATATAAGTGTATCTATGGTTGGTAAAAAAGCCACACAAGCTTCATCTATATAGCCACCCACTTCGGTGTATCTAGTATCTGTTATACTATGTTTGGTTTTTAAAGGATCAAACAATTGTGGGCGCATGCAGGATACCACACTTACTATTACAAGTAGCTTATCTTCCCAAGTAAGGTTTAGGTCTTTGGTGAGATAGTAAAAGTCTACATCTTCTGCTAAGCTATTATCGTCTAACAAAAAATTAAACAATCCTTCTATAACATAACTATCTATTTCTTCTGCCTTATATAAAGCAGTTGCTCTGTGATAAATAATATTGGCTAATCCTTCAAAATATTTATTCATAATTTTTACAACTTTGCTTTTGTAATATACGAAACAATATTTGTAGTTAAACTAAAATACATAAGTGAATATTAAGGTATTCAAATAAGCTGTGGTATCGTAAGCACATATGTAGTAAGCATTATAAACATGCCGTCCACAAGTTTGAAACCCTTATGCAAGTCTTATAGTATTTGCGCTTGCTTTTTAATTAAAAAAAATACTAGGAGACTTATTAGTCATCCGATTATTAACTTTAAAAACAATTATATTATTTTGAAAGTGAGTATTCGTAAGGGTTTTAAAAAATAACAACAACTTTGGAACATTACCAAAACCCATGGCTGCACCAATGGCACCCATGGCTACACTTCCCAAAGAGTCAAGAACGGCATTTACCCAACGCAATGAATTTTGTATATTATTTACAAACCACATTACTAGGTTGTATATACCTTGTATGAGGCTTATTATGGCACCACCAGGTATGAGCAGGCTTGCTACCCACTCTACAAATTTTGTAACCAATGTAGTAAGTAACCATCCTTTTGTGCTTTCTATAAAAGCATCTTTTATGCTAGCAGCTTGGTCTTTTATCCAATCCCATAATGCAGCTACACCACCTGCTACAAATTTCTTTACCACATCCACCGTTTTTTCTGCCCATGCTACTTTTTGCTCGCCTACAAGTGCTACAAGCTTGCTGCCCAAAAATGCCCACGATAAACCAAGCACTTGTAATAGCATACTAATAACTGCTCTTACACTAAACTCTTTTGGTATTTCTATTGCTAATTACTTTCAAGTGAATTTAGATAATCTTTAAACTTTTTAGGATGTTTAAATTCAGTTTCTTTTTTCTCTTTATCAAAAAAATAGCTTTCTCCAATTTTTTTTACAATTTCTTTTTCAAGTTTAATTCTCAATTTATAATCTTCAGTATCAATTGGTTCATCTAAGTGAAAAGCAATACATCCATTTTTCGGTTCTGTATAAATTACATTTGGTAAGTTTTTAAACTTTTCGATCCCAATAACCTCAACTAATTCTTTGCCAAAAATAGTATACCAATATATGCCAGGTAAAAAGTTCATAAAATCTTGTTTCGACATCCCTTCCCAACCGTAAGAGTATTCGTCTACAACTTTATGTTTTAGATCATATTCATTTTCAGTTAAAAGAGCTGCAAATAATATTTGATTATCGTTTGATAATATCTCTATTAATGATACTATTTCTTCGACATTATTTTCATTTATAGAACTATGCCCTCTCCACGTTGTAAAAGATTTTGATTGCCATGCTGTTAGTGTTGTTTTGTTTTTCCCTTTAAGAATAACATTTCCATATTCAGTTAACATTGCAATTACTTGACCGAGATTATTTTTATCTAACTTTATTTTTGTAGGTTCTTTATAATCATATTTTTCTAGTTTTAAAGCACCCTCTATCCCTTTTTTTAAAAAAGATTTAAAAAAAATACTAGAATTTAAATCACTTTTTGTGAAGATTATAAATTTTAAACTCATTTTATTTAAATTATTTCGTAAATTTTTCCTTTTGAATTATCAATAGCATCTTTAAGCGGTTGAGAAACGTGAGTTCCTGCAACAGTTTTATCTTTCGAATCTCTAACCACCAAATCAAATTTTGTTATATTTTGTATAACTTTTTTTGTGCCATGGTATGTTGCTTTGCCATTTGTTATTGCAACATTGTCTCTCATTTGTTCATCTAAAGAAATTGTCGCTACATCTTTTACATCTCCAACTACAACACCATCCTTATAAATATCTGGAATCCTAACTCTTGGTGTTCCAGATAAATCTGATTTATCATATACATCTATCATTGGTTTTGTTAAACCAGATATTCCGGATATTTCAGAATATTTTGCTATCGAATTTTTTTCTCCAGATTTGCCCAATTTTCTAGCAGCTCTATGTTCTACATAAGGAACAACATCTTTTGGTTTTTCATATTTACTACCATTATAAACATTTAAAAATTCATGTATATATCTTGTGGTAACTCCTTTTTCCGTTTTCTCAAGTGTGTCTAAATTTGGAGTTGCTTTTCCACTTAATAAAACAGGACGCCCATCTTCATCTAATAATACTTCTATTATTTTACTTTTCTTTTTAGGATTTACTTCACCTTCCACATGCACCAAATCCTTTCCACTTTCTTCATGCTTATCAATAACTAGTTTTAATTCTACTAAACCATTTTCTTTTCGGTATTTTTCTAAATGCTCATCAATTTCTTTTTTAGTTTTTTTACCACTTGTTTGCAAATAACTAGTAGCTTCATTTATACCTTTATCTAAATCTTTTTGTTTTTGTTCGGGTGTACGTTTATCATCTTCCAATGGTTTTTTAGCAGCTTTACCATCCCCCTTCCCAAACATCTTCTTCACCCAACCCACAATCCAATCTATCACTTTATTTATAGCAGCATGTATGGGCCCTGCTATTTTATCTATTATCTTTTTTACCGCATCTACTATGCCACTTATGTTTAGCAATCTAGCAAAGAAATCCAAAATTACGGGAATAATAATTTTCATTCCATTTACAATAAAACCAATGGCTGCACCAATGGCACCCATGGCTATACTTCCCAAAGAGTCAAGAACGGCATTTACCCAGCGCAATATTTTTTGTATATTATTTACAAACCACATTACTAGGTTGTATATACCTTGTATGAGGCGTATTATGGCACCACCAGGTATGAGTAGGCTTGCTACCCATTCTACAAATTTTGTAACCAACGTAGTAAGTAACCATCCTTTTGTGCTTTCTATAAAAGCATCTTTTATACTGCTGGCTTGGTCTTTTATCCAATCCCAAAGGGCAGCCACCCCTCCTGTTACAAATTTCTTTACCACATCCACCGTTTTTTCTGCCCATGCTACTTTTTGCTCACCTATAAGTGCTACAAGCTTGCTGCGCAAAAATGCCCACGATAAACCTAGCACTTGTAATAGCATTCCGATAACTGCTCTTACGCTAAACTCTTTTGGTATTTCTATGCCTGTGCTACCCATAGCACCTGTAAGCCAATCGGCAAGTGCAGCAATAATGTACGTTTTAAAATTAGCTCTAAAGTCATTTATACTTCCTTTAATAGCCGCTATCAAATTACTAAAAAACTTACCCGGGCTCTTAAACATAGCTTTTATAGCCGCACCTATTTTTGCCAATGTGTTAAAGAAGCCTTCGGCATCAATACCTAGTTTTTCTAATGCCCATTTAAAGAATTTTTTAAGTGCCTCTAGCAATAGCTTGCCAATAATAGAAAGTGCGCCACTAAGCTTTTCCTTCATCTTCTCTATCTTAGCATCTATGGCTTTCATAGCCGCTTGGCGCTTATCGGCTAGCTGCTGCTGTATTTTTTCTTTGCGTTTGTCTATTTCTGCATCTAGTGCTTTTAATTTTTCTTTTACTATGTTCATTGCTGCATCACCTACCGTTTTCAACGAACCTTTTAATCCTAATACGTATGTTGCAATAGCTAAATTACAGGCAGCTAATTCTTTTTTACATTCAGCTATTACTCTATTATTATCAGCTGTTATATCAACTATAAGTTTATCAATGCTATTTTCAAAAGTTTTTCGTGCATCGGCAAAGGCTTTGCCCACTTCAGGAAAATCATCTATACCCAAGAAAAAATCTCTTGTTTTGCGATAGCCACTTGTAAATATATCTGTATTGTAGCGTTTTTGTTTAAAGGCTTCTATATCTTTATTTACTTGGTCTTCAAAATCGGTAGTGGCTTTGGCTTGCCCCTGGTCAAACCTAGCAAGCGAATCTTTTTCTAGTGCATCTAATTTGCTTATAATACTTGTTTGGCAAGCGGTGTATTTATCATTTATGTTTTTGGCTACCCGTTCCCTTTCTTTTTCTAATTCTGTTTTTGTTTCTTTTTGTTTATCGCCTGTATCTTTAAGCTTGCCGCTGCGGTGCTTGCCCATGTGGCTGCGGGCTTGTTTTTCTTCTGCATGCATATCGCTGCTTAGCTGCTTATGCTCTGCGGCAGATGCTTCTTTAAGGGCTAATGGTTCTGCTACTGCATCTACTTTTAGTTGTGCTCTTTGTTTGTTGGCTTCTGCTAGGTCGCCAGTGTCCACCATATCCAAATGCTCTTGTGGTAGTTCTTCTTGTTTTAGTAAGGCATCGTTTTGTTTTAAATAATCTTTGGTGTCTAAGTGTGCTGGCTCTATAGCAGGTAGTACACCT
>JAYSWO010000075.1:0-2300 GCA_043717975.1 Ferruginibacter sp.
AATTTTTTAAACATATTAGCCATTTTGTAAGCATTGGGTGTTTTTATTTTTTCTACATACAAATAAATTAAGCAAAATAATATTGAGGTAAAAACGATGCCCCAAGCTATCATGCCGTTATCTGATTTTTCTATGTCTTTAGCTAGTGCTTTTTCTATACTGAATTGCTTAATTTTTTCTTGTACTTTTTCTTTAAACTTTCCGTCTATTGGATAAATAGCGTTTATGGCAATCATGGTACTATCCAATGAAAGTTGTTTGTTGAAATATTTTTTTACAGGTGTTTTATAATCCTCGGTTACTTTTTTAGCTACAGCAAATGCTTCTTTAGCTGCAGCATCATCTGTAGATTTTGCCTCTAAAATTAAATATCCATTTGCATTGCGTACATCGTCTTTTAATCTACTTGCTTCTATGTCCTTTAACCAACCTCCATCTTCTGCCTTTTTAGCAATGGCACCAGCACCTTGCTTGTCATAAGTAAGAAGCTCTGCTTTTAGTTTTTCGTAGTTAGGTGTAGCCTTGGCTAATTTTTCTTCAGCAGTTGCTAAAAATTTTATAGCTACACTATCATTTGGATTGGCGGCTAATTTTTCTTTCTCTTCTTCTATCTCGGCTTTGTATTTATCTATTTTTAAAAATTTTTGTACTCCTGTATCCATTTTACTAACCTCAAACTTATTAAAAGCTATAAAAGTAATAAATGTGGCAAGCGCTATTATACCAATGCGCAGCCATATATTTCGCATAATGGTTACAATGGTTATAAAAATAGAAATGAGCATACCGACCAGCGGAGCAAGAAAAATAAATAATACAATTTCAATTATAGTGCCTGATTCAATAATGCTGCTCCAGCTTACACCCATTCCTTTTGTAGCCATGCCATGTGCAATAGCAGCACCTGCAAGGCCACCAATTAAAGTATGTGAAGAGGAGGATGGAATACCATACCACCAAGTTAATAAGTTCCAAAAAATAGCAGCTATTAAACCTGCTAATATTACTGGCAATGTAATAAACTCTTTATGTACAGTTTTACTTATGGTATTGGCTACAGCATGGTCTTTAAAAATAAAAAATGCTACTACATTAAATAAGGCTGCCCACAACACCGCCTGAAAAGGGGTAAGCACTTTGGTGGAAACCACCGTAGCTATTGAGTTTGCTGCATCATGAAAACCATTGATGTAGTCAAATATTAATGCTAGGGCTATGATTACGATTACTAGAGTCATAAATGCTGAAATGTGCAAATGTGCCGATGTGCAAATATGCAAATGTGCCCACGTTGCAGTTTTAATGAATTATTTCGCTTCTAATTTTGCATATTTGCCCATTTGCAAATTTGCATATTGTTTTATGCGTACTTCACAATAATGCTTTCAATTACGTTTGCAGCGTCTTCACATTTATCGGTTACGATTTCCATTACTTGATAAATTTCTCTTTTCTTTATAACCTCTTTTGCATCTGGTTCGGTTGCAAAAAGTCTTTCAATACTCATATCAAATATATCGTCTGCTTGGTTTTCTATGCTGTTTATTACCACCAAAGCATCAGTTATCTTTCGCATATTCTTCATGTTGCGAAGCTCTGTAACGGCATTGTGCACTGCCACACAGCCTAAGGGAATAATGTCTGCAAATTTTTTAATGCCAATATCATCTGGGTTTACCCTATAAAAATTTATCTTTTTTGCGGATGCATAAATATAATCTGCAATATCGTCTAGCGCTGAGGCTAAGTAGTGAATATCCTCTCTATCAAATGGGGTTATGAAATTTCTACCAAGTTCAGTAAATATTTGATGGGTATAATCATCATTTACATGCTCCATATCTTCTATTTCTTTAATCAATTTTCCACGGGTATCAAAATCTGGTTCGTTCACCACTTCTTTTAATTTTTCACCCATTTTTACGAGTTCAGCGGATACACTTTCAAACAATTGATAAAAAATTCTGTCTTTGGGTAAGAAAATTTTTAGAATAGAGTTAATTCCTGCCATGTTGTTATAAGTTTAGCAGCAAAAATAGGATTATAGCACTTCATGGCGTTTGGTTTGCAATTGGTAACTATTTCTTAACATGGGCGTAATTTTAGTTTCTGCTAACTTAAAATTAATACTGCTTAACTATTTGGTAACATGTCCTTCATAATGACTTAACATTGAAAGCTTCTCTTTGCACTCAAATAAATAAAGAAATGAGATCATTATTACTGTCGTTTATTATTGTGTTGAGTTCCATTGTTGCTGTTGCCCAAAAAGGGAAAATAGAGGGAAAGGTTACCGATTC
>JAYSWO010000076.1:0-5782 GCA_043717975.1 Ferruginibacter sp.
GTCATACGAGCAGCAAGCAACTGATCGCCTTCTTGTATGTTTATCGCATTTATCCCACCTTGGCGAGGGCGACTAAAATCATTTCATTGTATTGTGTACCAAACAAGGTATTATAAAGAAGACGGATTTGAAAGATTTTAGCAGGCCAAGACAAAATGGTATAAATGCCATAAACGTAAGAGAAGGCGATGAGCTAATACAAGCACAACTTACAGATGGTAACTGCGAAATAATGATGGCAGTGAAAAGTGGCAGGGCTATACGTTTTAACGAAACAAAAGTACGTAGCACAGGCCGTGGTGGTATTGGTGTGTATGGTATAGAAGTAGATGAAACTAATGACGAAGTGGTAGGTATGATTTGTGTAAATAAAGACGATAAATCTAAAACTGTACTTGTAGTAAGCGAAAATGGATATGGTAAACGTACTTTCCTAGACGACCCAGAAACTGGCGAACCAAATTACAGGGTTACAAACCGTGGTGGTAAAGGTGTAAAAACGATTAAGATTACAGACAAAACTGGTGGCCTTGCTGGCTTATTAGATGTAACCGAAAACCAAGATTTGATGATAACTTGTGTTTCATCTACATCAAGCAAACCTGCAAGCCCACCCGTTTTCTCCGTAATTTTTATGGTTCTTACACCTTTACCACCACGGTTGGTAACACGATAATTTGGTTCTCCAGTTTCTTGGTCGTCTAAGAATGTACGTTTACCATATCCATTTTCACTCACCACCAATACCGTTCTTGTTTTATCATCTTTGCTCACACAAATCATTCCTATTACTTCATCATTGGTTTCATCTACTTCTATACCATACACACCAATACCACCACGGCCAGTACTTCTCACTTTAGCTTCAGGAAAACGAATTGCCCTACCACTCTTCACGGCCAACATAATTTCGTTGTTGCCATCTGTCATACGAGCAGCAAGCAACTGATCGCCTTCTTGTATGTTTATCGCATTTATTCCGCCTTGGCGTGGGCGACTAAAATCTTTCAAATCCGTTTTCTTAATAATACCTTGCTTGGTACACAAAACGATGTAATGATTTTTTACATATTCTTCATCATCAAAATTCTTCACATCAATAATGGCACGCACTTTATCATCAGCAGGTATTTGTATCATATTCTGCAATGCACGCCCTTTACTCGTTTTATCGCCTTCAGGTATTTGATATACTTTTAGCCAAAAGCATCTACCCTTTTCTGTAAAGAACATTAATGTATGATGCGTACTTGCTACAAATAATTTTTCAATATAATCTTCTTGCCTTGTGCTGCTACCTTTTGCACCACGGCCACCTCTGCGTTGTTGTCTATATTCCGATACCGATGTTCTTTTTATATAACCCAAATGCGAAATCGTAACCACCACATCTTCTTCCACAATAAAGTCAAGCATGTTTACTTCATCATCTGCATATTCAATTTCACTTTTTCTAGCATCTCCAAATCTTGCTTTTACATCTAGCAATTCTGTTTTTATTATTTCAAACCTAAGCTCTGCACTTGCTAGTATTTCTTCCAATCTTCCAATCTCTTTCATCAACTCAGCATACTCTTCACGAATCTTATCAATCTCCATACCCGTAAGCCTTTGCAGCCTTAGTTCCAATACTGCTTTTGCTTGTATTTCGCTCATGCCAAAGTTGCTCATCAATCCTTCTTGTGCAATATTTGGTGTAGCACTTTCTCTAATCAATTTTATAACCGCATCCAAATTATCCAATGCAATAATAAAACCTTCTAAAATATGTGCACGCTCTTTTGCTTTGCGTAATTCAAATTCTGTTCTTCTTGTTACCACCTCATGGCGGAACTTTACAAACTCCACAATCAAGTCTTTTACATTCAACACCTGTGGTCTGCCGTTCACCAATGCCACATTATTTATACCATATGAAGTCTGCAATTCAGAATGCTTGTACAAATGGTTTACCACTACTTGTGCTACCGCATCTTTCTTCAATTCCACTACAATTCTCGTTCCTTCCTTGCTATTACTTTCGTTGTTTACATCACTAATACCTTCTACAATTTTCTCACTCACTAGCTCCCCTATTTTCGCCGTAAGGGCATCACGATTTACTTGGTAAGGCACTTCGGTAATAATTATTTTATCTCTTCCCCTACTATCCGTTTCTATCGTTGTACGCCCACGCAATACCACACGACCACGACCTGTAAGCAAACCTGCCTTCACACCTTCGTACCCGTATATGATTCCACCTGTAGGAAAATCAGGTGCTTTCACAATCTTTATCAAATCCTCAATATCAATGTTGTTATCATCAATGTAAGCAATACAACCATCCACCACTTCTGTCAAATTATGCGGCATCATATTGGTGGCCATACCCACGGCAATGCCACTTGCACCATTTACCAACAATTGCGGAATTTTAGAAGGCAAAACCGTGGGCTCTTTCAACGAATCATCAAAATTCAGTTGAAAATCCACCGTTTCCTTATCTATATCATCCATCATGGCCTCTGTAAACTTTTGCATACGCACCTCTGTGTAACGCATAGCTGCCGGCTCATCACCATCTTGGCTACCAAAGTTACCCTGTCCATCCACCATGGTATAGCGCATACTCCACTCCTGTGCCATACGCACCATCGTATCATATATACTCGCATCGCCATGTGGGTGATATTTACCCATTACCTCACCCACAATACGTGCACTTTTTTTGTAGGGTTTATTGCTAGCATTGCTAAGCTCATTCATACCATACAATACACGTCTATGCACGGGTTTAAGCCCATCACGCACATCAGGCAAAGCCCTTCCTACAATCACACTCATGGAGTAGTCAATGTAAAAGGTTTTCATCTGTTCTTCAATAAGCACAGGTATTACTTTACCCCTATTATTAGCGTTGCCAGAGTTGTTGGCTTCGTTTAATTCTTCGTTATTTTGTTCGTTATTTTCCATATAAATTCAATGTCTGCGAAAGTAACGTTTTTCAAACTTTTTTTAGCATCAAAAACGGTGTTTTTTAGTAATGTTTTACACATGTTTTGGTGGGTTTGTGGATAATGGTTTTTGCTGTATTTCCATGGGTTGCATCCATGGTTAGTCATATTAATCCCCTTTGGGGTTTGTATTAATAAATACGATTCTTTTTGGGGCGGTTGGCTTCAAATCTTTGTGGAGCATTTGCTCGGGCTGTTTGTAGTACTCCTCGTCGGTCGTTCCTCCCTCCTGTGGGGTACTACTGCCCATCCCGCCGCTTTTGGACAGTAAATACATTAGGCAGCTATAAGGATATTGAATATTATATTAATATTTATGATTATAGGCTAAGTACATACACACAATTTTGCTAGAATATTGTTCCATTGCAAACTTTTAAAATAATAATTTTAAATAATTTCAATTTAGTAAACCTCAATTTTAATTTTAGAACTTT
This sequence comes from Ferruginibacter sp., assembly GCA_043717975.1. Lineage (GTDB taxonomy): Bacteria > Bacteroidota > Bacteroidia > Chitinophagales > Chitinophagaceae > Ferruginibacter. The sequence goes on from JAYSWO010000076.1 coordinate 3,434, forward strand.
TCTTATCTAAAATTCCAATAAAAACATTTTTTTCTGTATCAATTATAAATGAATTTTGAGATTCTAAATTTTTCAAATTTCTATCATCTACCAATTTATCTAGTACGGTATTAACATTTGAATTACTTGATGCATACTGTAGGCTAGTTGAAAATTTTGAATGCGCATGCAAAAATTTATTTCGAATTGATGTAATGTAGCCAAGAATTTGATAATTTTCTATTGTAATATTTAAGGAATAAATAGCAGCAAAAGTTGAAAGACCTAAAAGCGTACCAGCAATGCCTGCAGTTGGTGTAAAACTTCCAAATGATATTACAATACTATCCTCATCATTTTTGCTTACTTGCAAAAATGAAACTCCTTTATTTTTTCTTTTTAAAAATAGTTTTTCCTTATCAATTTCTTTATCATCATCAGCCGATAAAAAAGTGCCCAGTTGCTTCAAAGGGGAGTGTACTAGATAATTAAAATTTTTTTTAGGTGAAACAGCATAATGGGCAACTATATTTTTATTATAAATATTATAAAAAAAATATTCTAATAAATTTTTATTTGTATTCTGCAATATAAGTATTGAATCAATAGCAGCAATTGTAGGAATAGTTTCGAAAGCAGCATTATTATTATCTAGCACTATTTTATTTACATTTAAATTAATATACGATGTTGAGCTATCATTTAAATGCAGTTCCACCAAATGGAAGCCAACATTTTCAGGACTTTTTAAAGCAATAAAAATATTATTCTCATCATAAAATAATTGATTACCAATATTAATATTTAGTTTCTTATGTTCTCTTAAATTATTTACCTGCAAATTATTTAAATCCCTGCCGTATTTCACAGCAATAGATTTTCCTCTTTCTTTAATTTCCTGCTTGGTTAATGTTTTTTGTGGAAGCGAAAAGGTAATTGACTCAAATTGTTTACTAGATTCAATAAACTTATATAAGAGTATTTTATTTCCCTTTTTGGTAAAAGTGAGAATAGTAATATAATTATTGTTGGTAAAAGATGTTAAAAAAATTTCATCGCTGTATTGCTCTTGTAATTTTAAAATAGCAGCATTTTTATCATTACCTCCAAAAAAATCTAGTTGTATTATTTTTAAAAATTTTTCTTTTACGTACAATTCATACATAAATAAAGTTGTACAAAATTGGGTAAAAAACGAAAACCTTGTAGTGCTATATCCTAAGGCTATGCTATCGTTATTTACGGTGTATTTTTTTATTAAATTAAAATCAGTGTCGTACAAAACTCTAGCAATATTATTTTTATCTTCCTGCTCAACTATAAAATTATTTAGATGTGTATTGTAATAGCCTAAAATAACTTTATTTGGTTTTGCTTGATTTAATGGCACATCAATTTGAATACTTTGTTGTGCATTTATTGATTTTAGAAACAGAAATAAAAGTGTAGTTAGAAAAACATGTTTGGATAAACTCATGGGTATTTTAATTGACTAATTTGTAAACTAATTATTCGTTTAAACATTTTATGCGCAAATAAATAAAATTTAAAGCTGATAATAGCTTAATTCATTCAAAGCTGATTTATATAAAATTATGAAAAATAGTTTTACAAACTCGTTCGCGTTTTCATTTACAAATAGAAATTTATGCGAAGTAAGCTCAATTTATGCCCAGTTTTGAAAGCCTATAACATTTTAAAGTTATGTAAATATTTTCAGCCTTCATTTTTAACATAAAAACAGAAACTACTTTTCTCTTATCTTGCATAAAAATAAAAAGTTTTGAAAAACATACTCCTCTTTGGCGCAGGTAAATCTGCCTCTGTATTGATAGAATACTTGATAGACAATGCCACCGAAAACAATTGGCATGTAACCATTGTAGATGCCGATAAAAAACTCACAGAACAAAAAACAAAAAAGCACATATCTACTACCGCTATAGAAGCCAATATTACCAATGATATTTTAAGAATAGAATTGATAAAAAATACCGACTTGGTTATTTCTATGATGCCCCCTTTTTTGCATATACATATAGCAAAAGATTGTGTACAATATGGCAAGCATTTACTTACTGCATCATATGCCGATGAGCAAATAAAATTATTGGCAGACGAAGTAAAAAGCAAAGGCATTATTTTTCTTTGCGAAATGGGGCTCGACCCAGGCATAGATCACATGAGTGCTATGCAAATTATTGATGATATAAAAGCCAAAGGTGGAAAAATAACTGCTTTTGAAAGCCATTGTGGCGGCTTGGTAGCACCAGAGAGTGATGACAACCCTTGGCATTACAAAATAAGTTGGAACCCTCGCAATGTAGTGCTAGCAGGCAAGGCTGGTGCAGAGTACATACAAGATGGCAA
>JAYSWO010000077.1:0-5780 GCA_043717975.1 Ferruginibacter sp.
TTGACCTCTTAGCTTATTTTGACCCCTTCATTATTTATTGTTGTTACATGTGTATGATAATCTACACCAATTTTATCGTAAATATCTTTCATAATTTGTTAGTGCTTTTTTGGGCTAATAGGTCGAAGGAGGAAAGGAGCAGAAGGAGAAAATGTCACAACTCCTTTATCCTCTTTCTCTCCTTTGATCTCTTAGCTTATTTTTACCCCTTCATTATTTATTGTTGTTACATGTGTATGATAATCTACACCAATTTTATCGTAAACATCTTTCATAATTTGTTCTACTTTTTTAGCGGTGGTTTCTTCTTTGCATAGCATAAAAACCGAAGGACCACTACCACTAATACCACCGCCAAGCGCCCCTGCTTCTTTGCATTGTAATTTTATGGTATCAAAACCTGGAATAAGAATACTACGAATGGGCTCTATAATCACATCTTCTAAGCTTCTACTTATTAAATCATAATCATTTTGTAAAAAACCTGCTACAAGGCCAGCAACATTTCCCCATTGTTTTATGGCATCTTTTAATAGCACTTCTTTTCTTAATATTTGTCGAGCATCAGATGTTTTTACTTCTATTTGTGGATGCACAACAGTAACGAACATTGGCGGAGCAGAAAGCGGAACAATATCCAACGGAAAAATAGAACGAATTAATGTAACACCACCATAAATGCAAGGTGTAATATTATCTGCATGCTTTACACCACTGGCTACTTTTTCGCCATGCATAGCAAAACGAACCAAATCGTGTTTTGTAAAATGATTGTTTAATAAATGATTGGCGCCAACAACAGCGCCGGCAGAGCTTGCAGCGCTAGACCCCAACCCACTACCAGGTTTTATCAGTTTGTTTACAGTCAAGTCAAAACCAATATTTTTATCTGGATATTCTTCCATTAACGCCAACAACGCTGCGCCAGCCACATTTTTTTCTGGTTCAGTTGGCAAATGATAATCATCAATATGTTTTATTCTAATACCTGGTTCATTGCTTAATGACATTTCCATTTCATCTTGCGGATGATGTAGCGCAAGCCCTAAAATATCGAAACCACAAACCAAATTTGCAATGGTAGCAGGCGCACTTATTTTTATTTTATTCATGTTGTGGTTTAATTATTTGTTGCTCTAATAATATCTGCAAATACGCCGCTAGCCGTTACATCTGCTCCTGCACCAGCACCTTTTACCACCAATGGTTGCTCAGGATAACGATTGGTATAAAACAATACGATATTGTCTTTTCCATATAAATGATATAAGTTATGCTCTGGATTTATGTGTTGCAAACCTACAGCAGCTTTTCCATTTTCTAAAGATGCTACAAATTTTAATTTATTGCCTTTGCCCGCAGCTTCATCATACAAGGCTTTAAAATGGGCTTCATTTTTTTCCATTTCCGCATAAAAATTTTCTACCGAACCTTCCATGCATGATGCAGGCATAAAAGAATTATTGGCAATATCATTCATCTCCAATTTTAATCCGCTTTCTCTTGCTAAGATCATAATTTTTCGCATCACATCTTTTCCACTTAAATCTAATCGTGGATCCGGTTCTGTATAACCTTCGTCTTGTGCTTGTTTTACTACAGATGCAAAAGATGTTGCACCATCATAATTATTAAAAACAAAATTGAGTGTGCCACTTAATACAGCTTGCATTGTATTGATTTTATCGCCACTGTTTATCAAATCATTTAGCGTGCCAATAATTGGCAAACCTGCGCCCACATTGGTTTCAAACAAAAACTTTGTATTGAATTGTTGCGCAGTATTTTTTAACTTTTCGTAATAGATATAATCAGAAGAGCAGGCTACTTTATTACAAGCTACCACAGCAATACTTTTTTCTAATAACTTTTGATAAGTAAATGCCACCGCATCATTAGCCGTAATGTCAATAAAAATACTGTTGCGTAAATTTTTGTTGAGTATTGTTTCAATGTAATGATCAATAGTGCTTGCAGGTGCATCTTTCAATAAGGCTTCCCAATTGTTTAAATCAATACCCTCTTCATTAAGCAAAGCGGCTTTACTATTAGCTATGCCAACCACTTTTACATGTAAGCGGTTGTGTTGTTTTAAAAATTGTATTTGTTGGTTGAGTTGCGCCAATAGTTTCTTACCAACATTACCTACACCAGTTATAAAAAGGTGTACTTGCTTATATGTGGTTTCAAAAAAACTTTCGTGCAATACATTCACCGCTTTTGCTACATCGCTTAACCCAATAACACAAGAAATATTTCTTTCAGAAGAGCCTTGTGCAATGGCACGAATATTAATGGCATTTTTACCCAAAGCGCTGAACATTTTTCCGGCAATACCAGTGTGGTTTTTCATGTTATCGCCCACCACAGCTACAATGGCCAAATCGCTTTCTACAATTAAAGGTTCTACTTTTTTAGTTTCTATTTCATAAGCAAAAGCCGCATCTATACTGTGTTTAGCTACGTCAGCAAAAGCAGTTTCTATACCTACAGAAATAGAATGCTCGGATGAACTTTGTGTAATTAAAATCACATTTATTTTTTGATTGGCCAATGCTTCGAATAAACGCTTGCTAAAACCAGGGATACCTACCATACCACTGCCTTCTAAACTAATAAGCGATATTTTGTTTATGCTAGAAATGCCTCTAATAGGAGAACCGTTTTTGTATGATTCTTTTTGAATAACAGTACCAGCATCATCTGGGGCAAAAGTATTTTTTATCCATACCGGAATATTTTTACTCATTACAGGTTGTATTGTTGGCGGATAAATAACTTTTGCGCCAAAGTGCGACAACTCCATGGCTTCTTGATACGAAATTTGCGGAATCAACTTTATATTGCTCACTATCCTAGGGTCTGCCGTCATCATACCTGATACATCGGTCCAGATTTCTAAACTTTCTGCATTCATTGCCCCTGCAATAATGGCCGCAGTATAATCGGAGCCGCCCCTGCCAAGTGTAGTGTTAATGCCGCTTTCATTAGATGAAATAAAACCTGGAAATATAAAAAGAGATGATGTGCTTGTTGAAAAATAATTTTGTATAGCGGTATTTGTTTTTGAAAAGTCCACCAAGGCGGCGCTAAAATTGCTATCGGTAATAATAACTTCTCTGGAGTCTTTCCATTCTACTTTTAAGTTTTCGGAATTTAATTTGGCAGCTATAATTTGTGACGACAACAATTCTCCATAGCTTACAATTTTATCTTTTGTACGGGCAGATAATTCGCCAAGCAAAAATATACCGTTACAAATGTCTTCTATTTCATTACACATTTTTTTTACCAAACTCAATACTGCGCTTTGTTGTGTAACGGGTATCAGTTCTTTTACCGTGGCTAAATGACGTGATTCTAACTCTTGCAAAGATGTTTTATACACTTCGTTATTGGTGGATGCCAAATGTGCAGACGCCAACAACAAATCCGTAATGCCACCCAATGCCGATACAACGATTACAATTTTATTTACAGCGTTTTTGTTTTTTACAATATGTATTACCTTATTTATATTTTCTGCCGATGCTACAGAACTGCCGCCAAACTTGATTACTTGCATGATAAAAATTTAATGATTTGAGAAATGTTTTCTTCTGATGAAAAACAGCTGATGCCCAAAAGATGATATGGAAATATGTAACCCTTAACGGGTTGTCATAGTAGTACATGTAGTGCCAATAAATGCTGGCATCGTGCGGAAAAAAGCAATAATATGTGTAGACCTATAGATCATAATAGTTATTGGTAAATGTACAAAAAAGGATTTAAAATAATAACCCTTTTCATTTTTATTTTTTGTTAACTTAGCAAAAATCTCTACAATGATCTCTAGTAAAGAAGATATATTGCAAAAACTGAAACAAGTAAAACCGTTACTACAAGAAAAGTATAGTTTAACTGAGTTGGCTTTATTTGGTAGTTATGCCCGAAATGAGCAGACTGAAAAAAGCGATATCGATATAATGGTACAATTTTCGAAGCCAAGTTTTAGAAACTTATGCAATACAGCAGATACATTAGATGAATTGTTTGAAGGTATTGAAGTGCAAATCGTAAGTAAGGGAGCTATAAAACCCAATTATTTTGAGTATGTAAAACCCGATTTAGTGTATGCCTAAAAGAGTTGACAAATTATTGATTGAAGATATTGTAAATGCGATTGAGGAAATTAATCAATTTGTAGAAGGGTATACTTTTGAAAGCTTCATAGCTGATGCTAAAACGAAAGCGGCCGTAATAAGAAATTTAGAAATTATTGGAGAAGCGGCAAGTACAATATCTACACAAACAATCTCTCAATATCCATTGATAGAATGGAAGCAAATGAAACAACTTCGCAATAAACTTATTCACGAATATTTCGGAATAGATTATCTCATTGTATGGGAATTGCTGAAAGACCAAATCCCATACAATTATGATTTTTTAAAAAAGATAAAGTTTACTGACTAATCCCATCATTTAATGTTTAATAATGGATCATCACAGTTCTATAGGCTTGCAACAATTTAATAACAATGTTGGCATAAAATTTCAGCTCTACAATAGTTTGTTCTCTTCATTGCCTTTTCATCGGATAGAAAAAACGGGTATGCTGTTGGCTGTGTTGAATAGCGACTGTGAAGATGGGTTTAAAAAGAAAATGACCCCAACCCAAATTATTGAAACATTTTTTGAAAAACACACTAGCTACACTAATGAAAAAGAACAACTGGATATGTTGTTTAGATTTGTGCAATACTTGGAAAGACAAGTGGTTTTGTTTGATGCACTGGAAGATGCAGCATTTACAGATGTGACAGATGTAAACGGCGCAGGCACATTAAAACAATTAGAATTAGAAATAATAAAAAACAACAAAGAAGCAGCGGTAGAAAACAGACTGCAAGATTTTTCTGTGCGATTGGTATTAACGGCACACCCTACACAATTTTACCCAGGTACCGTATTGGGCATTATAAATGACCTATCAAAAGCTTTGGCAGATAATGATGCAGTAAAAATAAATATGTATTTGCAGCAGTTAGGCAAAACTGCTTTTTTACAAAAACAAAAACCCACCCCTTTTGATGAGGCCGTAAGTTTGATTTGGTATTTAGAAAATGTGTTTTATGCAGCAGCGGGAAGAATAACCACGTTTTTAAAAAATCAATTTGCAGATGCATTGCCTACTTATAAATCCATTATCAATATGGGCTTTTGGCCAGGCGGCGATAGAGATGGCAATCCTTTTGTAACTGCAGACATTACATTAAAAGTAGCGCAAGCATTGCGAGGCAGTATCATTAAATGCTACTATTTAGAAGTGCGAAAAATGAGGCGCCGACTTACCTTTAGCGGCATAGATGTTATTTTAAACAATGTAGAAAAAGAATTGTACGACAATATTTTTATTCCTGATTATCATACCAACCTAACCAAGGAACATATTGTAGCTGAATTAGAAAAAGTAAAAGAGATAATTATTTACCAGCACAATGGTTTGTTTTTGCATCTGGTTACCAACCTCATTAATAAAGTACATGTGTTTGGTTTGTACTTTGCATCGCTTGATGTGCGGCAGGAAAGTACAGTGCATGGGCATGTGTTGGATAATATTTATGGCGAAGCGTACAGCAATTTACATGTAGATGATAAAATACATTTCTTAACGAATGCACCATTACTGTCAGAAAAAATATACGATGATGCTTTGGTGCAGGATACCATTACAAATATTATTGGCATACAAAAAATACAACAACTCAATGGTGAATCAGGTTGTAATAGATACA
>JAYSWO010000078.1:0-5766 GCA_043717975.1 Ferruginibacter sp.
TGCCTGAGTGGCCGAAAGGAACGGTTTGCTAAATCGTCGTACGGGTTACACTGTACCCAGGGTTCGAATCCCTGTCTCTCCGCAAATCTCTTTTAAGAAAAAAACTAAATTGGCGCTACGACAATTTTTTAAGTTCGGGATGTAGCGTAGCCCGGTTATCGCGCCTGGTTTGGGACCAGGAGGTCGCAAGTTCGAATCTTGCCATCCCGACTTTTTAAAAACCTTCCATTTTTGGAGGGTTTTTTTATGTCTTGAGATGAAATCTCAAGACAGCTCTCGATGAAATCTTAAGAAAGTTGATAATAAAAAATTAAAACCAGTTTTCAATTAAATCATCAATACACCGCTGTTTAAAATTTTATTTTTGGATGATGCTTACTAAGTAATTTTAAAAAATTGTAAGATACCCAAACATTGATATCCCTTATCATTCTACAACAACTTTCTCCGCAATAGCAATCAACTCCTTGGTGGTTTTCCAATTTCTGGTAGTGGCAGATACTTTTAACTTATTTTCTAAAAACTTGTTGGATAACTTTGCAATGCCATATCCATTAGGACAATACAAATAGACTGCTTTTTCCACAATTAAAAATTCATCTGGAAGAAAACGTAATGTATCCAATTTTTTTACATGACCTATCCCTGCTGTTTCCGCTAAAAAAGTTATATGATAAAAAGAAGGGTCTTTCTTTTTATCTTTCACAAAAGGATTGTTTTCTGCTATTGTTTTTAGTTCATCTAGTGTTAGTGTAATTACAGTACATCAAAATTATAGGCTTCCATTATTTTTGCTGATATAAGTTGAGATAATTTTTCGGGGCTCGATTTTTTATATTGAAATACAATATTGCCACTTTGAATATATGTCTGTGCATTTTTTAAACCTATAGTGCCGAGCAATTGTTTAAGATCTTCCATTTTAATGGAATGGTGACCGCCCAAGTTTATGCCTCTTAAAATAGAAATATACGTTTGCATAAAGGTGTGAATTTTTAAAATGGTTTTATATAAAGCAGTAAAAATAGAGATTTATAGCAAAAAGTTTCCATTGCTTGTTTACACCGTATTTTTATTTAGTTATACGTTTAAATCCAAGAAAATGAGGTTGATTTACTTAAAATCAAAACCATAGAGGATATCGTACATAAATCAATTCCTTTTTTTAATACTTATATTTGATTTATTTAGTAGCTTAAGTAATGGACTTTTAAGATAATATGAAATTCTTACTCACAATATCTTTCCTTTTTTCACATGCTTGTTTTGCACAGTCAAGTTATAAATTGAATGATGTAGTAAAAGATTTTACTGCAAAAAAAATTATTAATTATTCCCAATCATCTTCCTCTTTGCAAAAAGTAAAAGGCAAAATTACTATAATTGATTTTTTTGGCACTTGGTGTAAGCCTTGTATAAAGGCATTACCGGAGTTGTCGCAGTTTAAAAAATGGTTTAAAGAAGATTTGCAAGTGATATTGGTTTCTACTGAAACAGAAACCAAACTTAATTCCTTTATCAATGCTCGAAAACCATTTGAGTTTCCCATAATACTAGATGAGGATAATGCATTCACAGCTGCATTCGCCCCACCTTCCTATCCTTACACCGTTGTATTAGATCAGCATTTAAAAATTATTTCTATCACCAATGTAGCAGATCTTACCAATGATATGTTAAAGAAATTTATTACAGACCAACAAAATGCTGATGTAATAAAAACAAATATTGAGGTTATAAATCCATCAAAGAAAATGGTAACTACAGCAAGCAATACCTTGCCAGAGAATAAGCTGCTACAACTATCGCAAAATTTTGTATATGCAGCTAAAACAAATGAGAACGTAACAGATTTTATCAATCAATTAAAAGACCTCAATTATGATACGTTATTAACCAATTTGACAACAGATAATGACCGCAAAGCATTTTGGATAAATTTATACAATGCATATACAAATGCATCTCTTCATCAAAATCCGGATCAATATAAACACAGAAATCGATTTTTTAAAAATAAGAATATCATAGTAGCTGGTAAGATATTCAGTCTTGATAGAATAGAACATGATATTTTAAGAAGAAATAAAATAAAATGGAGTCTTGGTTATCTGAGTAAATTGTTTCCCCGCAAAGTAGATAAACAACTAAGGGTAGATAAATTGGATTATCGCATTCATTTCGCTTTAAACTGTGGCGCAAAAAGTTGTCCACCCATTGCATTTTACAAATCTTCAACTATTAACCAGCAATTGGACGTAGCCACCACCGCCTTTCTTACAAGCGAGGTACAATTTGAAAAAGAGAATAATGTAGTACAACTACCCATGATACTGAGCTGGTTCAGAAGAGATTTTGCTGGAAAAAAGAAAATCATTTCCTTGTTGAAAAAACAAAAACTAATTCCAGAAAATGTTTCACCAAAAATTAAATTTAAGAAATACAATTGGACACTTTATCTTGATAACTTTAAAAATTAAACTACACTATGAGTAAGCATTATTACAACGAAGAAGATTTAAAAAAATTTGGGTCTATTGGCGAGTTTCAAAAACCATTGGCCGATAAGTTTTTTGGATGGTATGGAGAAGTTTTTGCCGAAGGAGCATTAACAGCTAAGGAAAAATCTTTGATAGCACTAGCTGTAGCACATGCTGTACAATGCCCCTATTGTATTGATGCATATAGTAGCGATGCATACGAAAAAGGATATAATGAAGCCCAAATAATGGAAGCAGTACATGTTGCTGCAGCTATAAAAGGCGGAGCGGCATTGGTACATGGCGTACAAATGATGAATAAGGTAAAAGAAATATCCATGTAATATGAAATCATTATTAGCAGAACACAATAAGCTAGCATATGCCAATGAGCAAATAGATATTTTGGAGCATGGTACCACAGATGAGTATGCATTAATTCCTTTTCAACAAAAATTGACGGAAAGTAATTTGTTTCCTTTGGTAACCACATCTATTTCTATCTTTCAAATAAATGTAGGAAAAATGTGCAACCAAGTGTGTAAACATTGCCATGTAGACGCTGGGCCTGATAGAAAAGAAATAATGACCAAGGAAACCATGCAGCAATGTATAGATGTATTGGCAGCCAATGATAATTTACAAATTGTAGATCTTACAGGTGGTGCACCAGAAATGAATCCAAATTTTAGGTGGTTTGTAGAAGAAATAAAAAAACTTGGCAGACATATTATTGTGCGGTGCAACCTCACCATCATTAGAGCAAATAAAAAGTATTATGATTTGCCAGAGTTTTACAAATTGCACAAAATAGAAGTTGTTTCTTCTCTTCCTTTTTACAGTAAAGATAGAACAGATAAGCAACGAGGAGATGGTGTTTTTGAAGATTCTATAGCAGCATTAAAAATGCTAAACGGAGTTGGCTACGGTATCGAAGGCAGTAACTTAAAACTAAATTTGGTGTACAATCCTGCAGGTGCTTTTCTTCCGCCGTCGCAAGAAGCGCTCGAAAAAGAATTTAAAACAGCATTGCAAAAAGATTTTGGAATTTCTTTTCACGAATTGTATGCCATTACCAATTTACCTATCAGTCGTTTTTTAGATTATTTGTTGCAAAGTGGTAATTATGAAAAATACATGGAGAAACTGCTAGCTGCATATAATCCTGTAGCCGCACAAAATGTAATGTGCCGTACTACCATTTCAATAGGTTGGGATGGTTATTTGTATGATTGCGATTTTAATCAAATGCTAGAAATGAAAGTAGATTGCGATAGCAAACATATTTCCAATTATAACAACACCACTTTACAAAAGAGACATATCATTGTGAACCAACATTGCTACGGATGTACAGCAGGAGCAGGCAGTAGCTGTGGTGGCACTTTGGCTTAATCTAAAAAACAATTTAAAAAATGTCGTTACAATATTTAGAAACAACTAGAAATGTTTACAAAGAAGCAGCAGAAAAGCCTGATGTAGGTTTATGTTGTACTACCACACCAATATGGCAATTACCGGGTTTAGATATGCCGGTCATTATGCAACAAATGAATTATGGTTGTGGCAGCACCGTACATCCTAGAGACCTTGTAAACAATCCTACAATTTTATATGTAGGTGTAGGGGGAGGTATGGAGCTTTTACAGTTTGCTTATTTTAGCAGACAGAAAAATGGAGTAATAGGTGTAGACGTAGTAGATGAAATGCTTGAAGCAAGCAATAGAAACTTTGATGAAGCAGAAAAATTAAATCCTTGGTTTAAAAAATATTTTATTGATTTAAGAAAAGGCGATGCTTTAAACTTGCCTGTAGAAGATAACGCTATTGATATTGCCGCACAAAATTGTTTGTTTAATATTTTTAAACAAGATGAATTAAAAAAAGCGTTACAAGAAATGTATAGAGTTTTAAAACCAAGAGGAAGATTGGTAATGAGTGACCCTATTTGTGAATCAGATATGCCCGAAGTTTTAAAAGAAGATGAAAGATTGCGAGCTCTTTGTTTAAGTGGTTCTTTGCCTTTAAAGGATTATATAAAAATGATAACGGATGTAGGGTTTGGTACAGTTGAAATCAGGGCTAAAAGACCTTACCGAATCTTAGATCCTACACATTATGCAACCGATACATTAATATATATAGAAAGTGTAGAAGTTTGTGCCATCAAAGATCCTATGCCTGCTGATGGACCTTGTGTATTCACTGGAAAAACGGCCATATATTATGGCGATCAAGATTTTTTTGATGATGACAAAGGACATGTATTAATGCCAAATATGCCGCTAGCTGTATGTGATAAAACGGCTGGTGCGTTAGCGGCACTTAATAGAAAAGATATTTTTATTTCTCCATCTACTTATTTTTATGATGGGGGAGGATGTTGTTAATTAAATAAACTAGTTATGGAATTATTACAAGCTACCAAAAATTTTTTGCTAGAAAATGGAATCACAAAACCAACCATTGGTATTGTGTTGGGAACAGGTTTACATAAAATATTGGGTGATGTACAAATTTTGCAAACAATACCCTATAATGAGATTCCTAATTTTCCGGTGAGTACAGTGGAATTTCATAAAGGCAATTTAATATATGGCACTATAGCGGATAAATTTGTATTGATCATGCAAGGTAGATTTCACCAATATGAAGGCTATGCCATGGATCAAATTGTTTTTCCTGTGAGGGTAATGAAATTGCTAGGCGTAAAAACATTGTTGCTCACAAATGCCGCTGGAGGAATAAACCTTGGTTTTAAAAAAGGCGATTTGATTTTATTGGAAGATCATATCAATTTGCAAAGTGGCAATCCATTAACTGGTCAAAATTTGAATGAGTTAGGCGATAGATTTCCTGATATGTGTGAGCCTTATGATAAAAATGTAAACAGTTTATTAAAAGAAAATGCTAATGCTATTGGTATACAATTAAAAACTGGAGTGTATGCTTCTGTTAATGGGCCAAACTTAGAAACGAGAGCAGAATATCGTTACTTAAAAATAATAGGTGCAGATATGGTAGGTATGAGTACCGTGCCAGAAGTAATAGCTGCTAACCACTGCAAGCTTGCATGCGCAGCCATTTCAGTAATTACAGATGAATGTGATCCTGACAACTTAAAGCCTGTAAATATTGCAGAAATTATCGAAGTAGCTGGTAAAGCCGATGTAAGAGTAGCGCAGTTATTAAAAGAAACAATAGCCTCATTAAAATACTAAATATGAATAATGCAGTAATCATATTTGTGAAAAATCCTGTATTAGGAAAAGTAAAAACTAGGCTA
>JAYSWO010000079.1:0-2286 GCA_043717975.1 Ferruginibacter sp.
TGCGCCTTCTTCAATATGCTTTGCACCAAATACATTGTAGTCTATTCCTTTTTCATTTAAAGGAATTTCCGCTGTTTCTTCATACACTTCTTCCACCAATTTTTCGGCTAATTTACCAAGTAAGACATCTGCCAAATAATTTTCTGGTGCAGCCAATACATCTGCTAATATTTGTAAAGCTTCTGCTTCGGTGCTGTGTTTAAAATGCGTACACATGGTATGCATGGCCACACTTACTACTGGTCCTTCTTCGTAACCAATAGCTCTTATTTGTTTTCCTGTTAATTTTAATTTGCTCATTTTTATTTTTTTGAACCACAAAGGCACAAAGGGTTTTTACTAAGTGCACAAAAAAGTATTGTGAACTTAGTGAGTTTTTCCTTAGTGGGCTTTGTGGTTATTTTTTTTCAATTTATTTCTCATCTTCATACTCAACATGCTTGCTTTCTATTCTATCAAGCCCCGAAGCATCGAGTGCATCTATATACCCAAGAGCAGATGTACCTGGCGCTAGGAAACATATATTTTTAAAGTTGTTTTCTTTTGTAATCTGCGTATTGGTTTCGTTTATTTCTTCGGATTCTTTTACACTTACTTTTTCTAATTGTTTGGTGGCAGGGTTTATGTTTCCCCATTGGGTATGTCCACTGCCCCATTCTTCCACCATAAATTTTCTTCCCGATTTCATATACACCATATATCTTTTCGTTACCATAATCTCGTTTTTTAAAAGTTAAAAGAAAACTATTGGAAAGTTAAGAAACTCTCCAATAGTTAGTTTATTTCATCGGCACAAAAATCTGTTTCAACTGCTCTACCAATGCGCCATTGCCACTTACGCTGATGTTGCTTATTTTTTCAGCAATTTTTTCAACGTATTCCATCTCTTTCAATTTCCACAACATGGCATTGTCTTCCATCAATTTTGCAGTGTTCAACAAACTTCTTGTGCTAGCAGTTTCTTCTCTACGCATAATGGTGTTTGCTTGCGCATTTTTTTCGGCTACCAATACTTTGTTCATAATTTCTTTTACATCGCCTGGCAATATAATATCTCTTATACCAAAGCTGGTAACTTCTACACCCAAGGCTGCAGCTTTTTCATTTACATGTTGCAAAATAAATGGCGCTATGGCATCTTTTTTCTCCAACATTTCATCAAAGCCATAACCAGCAATATACTCACGCAATGCCAACTGAAATACAATATACAACTGCTTATCGTATTCTTTGTTTTCCAAAATGGCTTTTTCAATATCCACTACTTTGTATTGTGCCCATGCATTTATGCGCAATGCTGCTTTGTCTTTTGTCAATATCTCTTGGCCATTAATTTCTATTTGTTGGGTACGTGTATCCACTTTACCCACTAAGATATTAATGTTGTTTTTCCACCAATAGTACACTCCGCTTGGCAATGTTTGCGCATATTTACCATCTACAAACAAAACTGCTTTTTCGTAGTTTTCTACTGTGTATGCACGTACATAAGGCGCTACCAATTTGTTCAACAAGGCTGTACGGTTTATGTTTTCTGTAATTTCTATTTTACCAATATCTGCTTTCACAAATTCGTAATTAATCACATTCTTCCAATACGTATATCTACCTGCTGTCAATACTTGTGTCATTAAGCCATTTTCGTATTGCAATACAATTTCGTTATCGCTTACTTCTATTACTTGCAATGCATTTGCCAATGCAGCATCTTGCAATAAAATATTTAATTCTATTGGTGCCACAAATGGTTTATTGATATCATAGACTTTTACATCTTCTGTCCACATCCAATAATTACCTGCGGTAATCATACGTTGGTAAACGCCTTTCTTAAATACCAAACCTATTTGATATTCGTTAATAGTTACTTTTTTCATTTTGTTTATTTTAAAGATTTTTATAAATAGTTTTAAAAAGTGAAACTGTTTATCATTCTGTAATCACGGAAATGATTTGCTTTTAAATGTTGTGTTATCGTTTTTCTATATGCTGTTTATCAAAATAATATTTGATAAATTTTATACAGCGAAAGGAAAACACGCTAGTTAAATTTCTCCCACTTACAAAGTGTTTACTGAATTTGCTTTGAGATAAAGGTTATATATCATTACCAAAAGCTGATAAACAATTTCTCCTTTAATTGTGTCAGCATTTTTATAGAAGTGCTGTACTTCTTCCTTTACTAAGCATTAACAGTGCTGTACTCTGACCATCTGAGTTATCCGATTTTGAGCCGGAGTAGGATTCGAACCTACGCATTTTGAGAATCTATCTCGGCGATACAAC
>JAYSWO010000080.1:0-5755 GCA_043717975.1 Ferruginibacter sp.
AGGAAAAGAGGAAATTATTTTTGAAAAAGATGAACATCCAAGACTCTCGCCAATAGAAAAACTAGCTGCACTTAAACCAGCATTTACTACTGATGGCACGGTAACGGCTGGCAATAGCAGCGGCATAAATGACGGTGCTGCAGCTATGCTTTTAGCAAGCGCTGCAGCTGTAAAAAAATACAATCTACAACCCATTGCAAAAATAGTGAGCATGGCTGTGGCCGGTGTGGACCCTGCTGTGATGGGCATTGGGCCTGTACCTGCTACGCAAAAAGCATTGCTGCGTGCGGGGTTAAAAATAGAAGATATTGATTTGATAGAACTCAACGAAGCTTTTGCATCGCAGAGTGTGGCTTGTATGAATGAACTACAACTACATGCTGAAAAAGTAAATGTAAATGGTGGCGCTATTGCACTTGGGCATCCGCTTGGGTGTAGTGGTGTGCGCATAAGTACAACACTCATACACGAAATGAAAAAACGTAAAAGTAAATATGGCCTTGCAACGATGTGTGTGGGTGTAGGGCAAGGAGCGGCGGTAATTTATGAAGGGTTGTAAAATGTAGAATTAATTATAGTTGTTCTTAATTCTTAGGAGCAATAAAACTTTGAA
This sequence comes from Ferruginibacter sp., assembly GCA_043717975.1. GTDB lineage: Bacteria > Bacteroidota > Bacteroidia > Chitinophagales > Chitinophagaceae > Ferruginibacter. Next base: position 614 of record JAYSWO010000080.1, read on the forward strand.
AAAAGGTATCAAAGTGGTTTGATAATTTTAATGTCTCCGCCAAAGTCGGATGTACAAGGCGATGCACAAATATATTTACAAAAAATGTTTTTAAAAGTTAAACCGCCTTCGATCCCGCACATTGCGGAAACAACTTTTTTAATTAGTGGTTTTAATTTTGCTTTTTTACAAGCATTTTTACAAAAAGAATTTCACCAAATCCCCAAAAGCAATTTCCACTTGCTCACCCTTTTTTAAATCTTTTACCATGCAAGTTTTTGTTTCCATTTCTTTTGTGCCGATGATGATAGCATAAGGAATATTCTTTTTATCGGCGTATTTAAATTGCTTATCTATTTTTACTTTTTCAGGATAAATTTCGCAAGCAATATTATTATCTCGCAAAATATTCATTTGCTGTAATGCAATACTAGCTTCTGCTTCGCCAAGGTTAAAGAAAATGGCTTTTGTAGTGGTTGTTATATTTTCTGGAAACAAATTCATCTCTTCCATAACATCAAATATCCTATCTATGCCAAAACTGATGCCCACGCCAGGTATGTTTGGCACGCCAAATAATCCTGTAAGATCATCGTATCTACCACCACCGCCAATGCTACCCATTTTTACTTCGGCAGGTGCTTTGGCTTCAAAAATAATACCTGTATAATAATTTAAACCTCGAGCCAATGTGAGGTCGATAGACAAATTAATATTGCCAGCATTTGCCATTACATATTTTAATTCTTCAATGCCAGCTTTGCCGGTTTCGCTTACAGCAAATAATGTTTCTATGGCAGTAATTTTTTCTTCATTACTCCCACCAATGTTTAAATATTTTTCGATTGTTGCAATGGCATTTTCATTCAATCCTCTTGTGCTCAATTCTACTCTTACTTTTTCTATACCAATTTTATCCAGCTTGTCTATGGCAATGGTAATGTCCATCATTTTTTCGGCACCGCCACTTATTTCTGCTAAGGCTGCTAATACTTTTCTACTGTTTATTTTTAGCTCGTAATCTTTTAACCCAAGTTGTACAAATGAGCGGTGGTATATATTGCAAAGCTCTACTTCATTTATTAAACTTGTGCTGCCTACCACATCTGCATCGCATTGTGTAAACTCACGGTAGCGCCCACGCTGCGGCCTATCGGCACGCCACACTGGTTGCATTTGGTAGCGCTTGTATGGCATGGTAAGCACATTGGCATTCATGGCTACAAAACGTGCAAAGGGAATAGTGAGGTCGTATTTTAAGGCACGCTCTGTAAGGGCTGCTGTATTTTTTCCTTCCAATAATTTTTCAAAACCATCTTTGGCTTTATCAATATTTTTTGGGTCGTTCAAACCATTGTTCAATATTTTAAAAATGAGTTTATCGCCTTCTTCGCCATATTTACCCATTAGGGTTTCCAGGTTTTCCATGGCGGGTGTTTCCAATGGCTCAAAGCCGTATAACTCAAATACGGAGCGAATGGTATTTAAAATAAAATTTCTTTTATATACTGTAGCAGCTGCAAAATCTCGGGTGCCTTGTGGTAAACTTGGTTTGGTCATTATCTTTTTTTTGTAGCCCCCAATACCACAAATTTTCACAAATGGTTTTTATCCGTGTTTATTTGTCTTTTTTGGGGCTAAAATTATGATCGTTTTTATTTGTGCTTATTTGTGTAATTCGTGGCTAATTATTTTTTCTTGTTCTTTATTTTTTTTCATATGGCTTTCAATGATGGCATCACATGTTTTATCTATCAAATCGTACACTTTCACATATCCATCTTCATTGCCATACCATGGGTCGGGCACATCTTTATTTTCACCTGTATGCAATTCATTTAAAAAATAATCTACTTTATTGGCATCAAATTTATGACCTGCGATTTTTTTCACTTCTTGCATCACATCTTTTGCCATTACATATATTTTATCATATTGGTCAAAATCGCTAGCAAAAAATTGTCTAGATATTTGTTGGCAAATATCTAGACCATTTGCTTTGGCTACTTTTTGGCTAAGCCTATGCGGTGCTTCGCCTACATGAAGCCCATTTGTACCTGCACTATCCACCACCCAATTTAAATGATGCTGCTTTGCTTTTTGTTGCAATATACCTTCTGCCAAAGGGCTTCTACAAATATTGCCTAGGCATACCATCAAAATTTTCATGAGGCAAAGATAAATGAATGCCACAGATTTGTATAGTGCCATGAAAAAGTATTGCCACAAAAGGCACAGAGGCACAGTAAAATGCATTAAATAACAGTTAGAAGTATTGCTTATTACCCAACTTTCTAAATAATTACTACCAAAACTATTGTAGTGTGCCATCTATGGCAATGAAAAGACCGAATTTTAACAACTCCATAGCCTAATATCCAAAGTCTAACATCTCATATCTCACCACTAATTTCTATATTTGCGCCACATTAATATGAAAAAAATACACCTCGTTATTATTATTGGCTTAGTGCTCATTGTAGATCAAGCTTTAAAAATATATGTAAAAACATCTTTTCTTTTAAATTCTCAGCATCCTTTGGTAGGCAACTGGGCCAATTTATACTTTGTAGAAAACCCAGGCATGGCCTATGGCCTTAAGTTTGGCGGCAATTGGGGAAAACTTGCGCTAACTGTTTTTAGAATGGGAGCGGTGGTCTTTGGCACATGGTACCTTGGTAGTATTATTAAGAAAGGATATACCAAAGGTTTTATTGTTTGTGCATCGCTTATATATGCAGGAGCGTTGGGCAATCTAATAGACAGTTGTTTTTACGGAATGATTTTTGATAAAGGCATGGTTTTTAATCAACAAATAAACGATTATGTAAATTATAGCGGTTTAGCTACGTTTTCAAAAAATGGTTATTCCTCATTTTTACACGGCAATGTGGTGGATATGCTTTATTTCCCTGTTATTCATGGTAGGTTCCCAAATTGGGTACCGGGCTGGGGTGGTGAGTCTTTTGAATTTTTTAGACCTATCTTTAACATTGCAGATGCGGCAATAAGTACTGGCGTTATTTCGTTATTAGTTTTTCAAAAAAGATTTTTCAAGCAGCAAAATACAGTCGATAAGCATCCTATAATAGAAACAACATCGCAAATAGATGATGCTTCTCAAATGTCTTAAATTAAAAACCAATAAATAAACAAACATGAAATTTTTACGTTTACTTATACTCGCTTTAACCGCAGGTATTGTTTTCACATCTTGCCAAAAAGAATTGAGTGCAGAAACTGGTAGTGCTATAGGCACTTTAGCAAAAGATGCAGCTGGAGATTGCTCACCCATTGGCGTTAATGGTGCTTATAAACAAGACACCGCATTAAACGCCACAAACTTTGTAGATATACAACTAGATGTAACCAATGTGGGTATTTATATTATAAGTACAGATACAGTTAATGGCTATTATTTTAGGGCTACTGGTGTTACACCATTACCTGGTGCAAATAGCATTCGTTTAATTGGTTTTGGTAAACCATTAGCGGTGGGTGTAGATGTGTTTACGGTAAAATTTGGCGGTACTACTTGTGAGTTTAATGTAAATGTAACACTTGGTACTGGTGGTGGTGGTGGTACTACGGCTGTATTTACTTTTCCGAATGGTACTTCATGTGCAGGTGCTGCACAAACGCCTAATTTTTATGTGGGCGTTCCTACGAACCCGGCTATAAATACCATGACACTTTTGGTAAATGTAACTCAAGCCGGTACATATAATTTAACAACTACTCCTGCAAATGGACTTACTTTTTCAGGATCAGGAACATTAGCTGTAGGTAATAATCAACCAATTATACTTGGTGCAAGTGGAACTTTTACTGGTACTGCAGGTCCAGTGCCCTATACATTTAGCACTACTGCACCAGTAGCAAGTAGTTGTGGGTTTGATTTAACTGTGCAAGCTGCGCCTACTCCTGCAACATATACTATTAATTGTGCTACAGCAGCTACTCAAACAGGTATATTTCAAGCAGGTACTGCTCTTACCCTAGCTAACAAAATTACACTAAGTGTTACACCAGCTACTATTGGTAGTTATACTATTACTACTAATACAGTAAATGGGGTATCTTATGTAGGTGCCGGTGTTTTTAGCACTACGGCTACACAGAATGTAGATTTATTTGCAAACCCATTAAACAATACACCTGCCGCTGCTGGCAGTTTTAATTACACTACTACAGGTGGTATAGCTCCATGTACAAATGTGAGTGTGACATATACTGGGGCACCAACACCTGCTACATATACTATAAACTGTGCTACAGCAGCTACTCAAACAGGTACATTTCAAGCAGGTACTGCTCTTACAGTCGCTAGTAAAATTACATTAAGTGTTACACCTACCACAACTGGTTCGTATATCATTAATACTAATACAGTAAATGGAGTATCCTATGTAGGTACAGGTATTTTTACCAGCACAGCTACACAGAATGTAGATTTATTTGCAAGCCCTTTAAATAATACACCTGCCGCCGCTGGCAGTTTTAATTACACTACTACAGGTGGTACAACTTCTTGTACAAATGTGAGTGTGACATACACTGGAGGAGGAGGAGGAGGTGCTGCTACTGATTCAATTTCTTGCACAATAAATGGTATTTTTAAAGTTTTTGATGAAGGACCTGGAATAATAACTGATAATACTCAAGCTCCTTTTATAGGAATTCAAATGGGGGGTGATTTTGATCCATTTGGAAATGAAGGAATCGGATTTGGCATATATAATGCTACTGGTGTTTTTACTTCTCCAACTTCATACACTGTAAATCAAGGACCAACGACATTGGTTGGAGCGGATTATGAAGTTAATTTTGTAAATTATATAGCTGCAAGTGACCCTCCTACTATTCAAACCAACCCTTTCACAATAACTATTACAAGTATAACAGGTGGAGCAATTGGCGCAACAGGTACTAGAGTTAAAGGAACATTTTCGGGTACGGTAAAAGATAATGCTGGAGCAGGCCCTGGCTTTAGAACTATTACAGCTGGTTATTTTGATTTAACTTTTTAAAAAGCAATTATACTCTTATATAAAAAAATGCCGACCATAAAAAGTCGGCATTTTTATTATATTTTTTATCCTTCGTTAATATCATCTTCTTAGAATCCACCATCACATCATCTACCACAAGCGTGTAAATGTA
>JAYSWO010000009.1:0-6352 GCA_043717975.1 Ferruginibacter sp.
TGAAAGTTTTAGTAATACTATTTTGAATGTTGATTCTCTTTCATCTTCCATACCCAAGATAACAAAAGGAGAAAATTATAATGGATTTCCTTATGTGATGTTAGACTATCCCGCTGTATTTGTAAAAGAAAATATTTTTGCTATTCGTACTATGTTTTGGTGGGGAAACTTCATCGGTATTACATTGCACCTTTCAGGCAAATACAAAAAGCATTTTGAAGAAAATATTTTTGCAAGAATAAAAAAGGAAGAGGATTTTTTTATATGTGTAGCTGAAAACCAATGGCAGCATCATTTTGAAGAAAGTAACTATAAAACAATACCTAAAATACCTGAAGTAGAAATGAAGGCACTTCAACAAAAAGATTTTTTGAAACTGGCTATAAAATACGAACTGCATCATTGGAATATGATGCAGTCTATATTACCCGAAGGGTATAAAAAAATAAACAAATTATTGTTGCCTTAGCTACCAATGCGGTGAAATAAATCTTTTACCTGATATTCCCACAATTGGGTTTGGTCTTTGATATCTTTTTTCTCTGCAAAATCAGTAATAATTAAAACCGTTTGATTGGTCACTTCAGATTTTACAATTCTAAATTCAAAATATTCATCTTTTGGTCCTGCCATCCAGCGAAAACGTATATGGCTATTTTCTGCTTTTTCCAATACCTCCGCTTTTTCTTCGGTACCATTCCAACCAAATGTATAAAATCCATCTCTGTCGTCTACCTTATCAGCAAACCATTCTTGTAGTGCTGATGCACCGCTCAAAAACTCATATAGTATTACTGGCGAGCTGCGAACAGGATATTCTAGTGTATATAGTACTTTTTTACTCATTGTTTTTTGGATTAACTACTTTCTTATAATGCAATTATAGATAAAAAAGGAATGTAAAAATTTTTTTATTGATTTATTTTCTGAATCAAATTAATTTTTAGCAATAAAGCAGCATTTTAGCTTGGAAATACTTTACGTAAATTGAATGATAATGGATTGGAAATTTTATCCGAAATTCGCAGAATTCTAAAAATAAGTTTTAATGGCACTAGAGATAAAAGTACCTTCAGTAGGAGAAAGCATAAATGAAGTAACGCTTGTAAAATGGCTGAAAAAAGACGGTGAATACGCCGAAAGAGACGAAGTAATAGCGGAGTTGGAAAGTGAAAAAGCCACTTTTGAGATAAACGCAGAGCAGGCAGGTGCAGTAAAACAAATAGCGAAGGAAGGGGATACACTTGCCATTGGCGACTTGGTATGCTCCATAGATACCGATGCTCCCAAGCCAGCTGGAGCACCAGTTGTAGAAGAGAATCAAGCTGTAGTAGAGGCCGCCAAGCCTGCTGCAATCACTCCCGAGCCTGCTAAAACCACACCTTCTACTGAGGTAAAAGCTACACCAGTGGCCGCAGCTATTATTGCCGATAAAAAAATAGACAGCAATAAAATAACCCCCACTGGCGATAATGGAAAAATAATAAAGCAAGATGTGCTCGAAGCACTAAACAACCCTGGCAGAAACCCAGCTGCGGCTATGTTTAGCAGAACAGATAGGCCTGAAAAAATGAGCAACCTCCGCAAAACCATTAGCAGAAGATTGGTAGAAGCTAAAAACACAACCGCCATGCTTACCACTTTTAACGAAGTGGATATGACCGCCATAATGGACATTAGAAAAAAATCGAAAGATAAATTTAAAGAAACGCATGGCGTAAACCTTGGTTTTATGAGTTTTTTTACCAAAGCTTGTTGTTATGCACTACAAAAATTCCCTTCGGTAAATGCATATATAAATGGAGAAGAAATTATTTACCATGATTATTGTGATATATCTATTGCCGTAAGTGCGCCAAAAGGGTTGGTAGTACCAGTAATACGCAATGCCGAAAGTTTGAGCATGGCAGGGGTAGAAGCCGCAGTGGTTGAATTGGCTACCAAAGCAAAAAACAGCAAGCTTACCATGGAAGAAATGAGTGGTGGAACGTTTACCATTACCAATGGCGGTATTTTTGGCTCTATGATGAGCACTCCCATTATTAATTTACCACAAAGTGCCATCCTTGGTATGCACAATATTGTAGAGCGTCCAATGGCCATAAACGGCCAAGTGGTTATTCGCCCCATGATGTATGTTGCCCTTAGCTACGACCATAGAATTATTGATGGCCGAGAGTCGGTAGGCTTTTTGGTATTGGTAAAGCAATTGTTAGAAAACCCAGCATTATTGCTCTTTGGAAAAGACCCTGTAGATGCATTGTTGGAATTATAAAAATATTTACGCCGTTTCAAACTTAATGAAACGGCGTTTTACTTTTTTTTATTTTTGCGGCTGTCAACCAATACAACAATCAACACACAATCGGGCTATCTGCTGCAATCTTTTTTTCGTTCCTCAAAAAAGTATTTCCGCTTCTATCCCGCAGCCCTTCAGCATGAGTTCTTTGGTCAACAATACTACAAGCGCTATATTTTTTTGCATACACAATGAATTTTTTTAGGAAATGACAATAAGAAAAATAAAAAAAAAAGATAACGAAACATTAGGCACCATTGTACAAACCGTTTTAATGGAAATGGGCGCACCAAAAGTTGGTACAGCATATGCCGACCCTTATCTTTTTTCTTTGTATGAAACATACGATAAACCCAAGGCTATTTACTTTGTTGTAGAAAAAGATGGCAAGGTAGTAGGTGGGGCTGGTGTAGATCAATTACAAAATACAGAAGAAAATATTTGTGAGTTACAAAAAATGTATTTTTTGCCAGAAGCACGTGGGCAGGGCTTTGCAACTACATTAATGGATATGTGCTTGCAAGCAGCCAACAATTTTGGTTACGAAAAATGTTATTTAGAAACCATGCCCTACATGGAGGATGCACAGAAATTGTATAAAAAAGTCGGATTTACCTATTTAAATAAACCAATGGGCGATACTGGTCACAGCTCTTGCCCTGTGTGGATGATAAAGGAATTACCGTAAAATAAATTAACCGAATTATATTTACACAAAATAAAAAAAATTGAGCCGCCACCATTCCCATATTACCTCCGCTATAAAAATAATAGAAACTGTAAAACCAGGCGAGCCACTTGTGCATCATTTAAAAAAATGTTTTGCAGCCAATAAAAAATTTGGCTCCAAGGATAGAAAAAGCATTTCATCGCTTTGTTATAATTTTTATAGAATTGGTAATGCATTAAAAAACAAAACCATTGAAGAAAGAATATTGGCAGCTACTTTTTTATGCAACAACACAAATAGCGAATTATTAGCTACCCTTGCACCAAACTATAATGAAAAAATAAAATTAACGATAGAAAAAAAATGCGCATTTTTAAATATTACTACCAAACATATTTTTCCTTTTGAAAGCGAGGTGGGAGAGGGTATTAATAAAACAGCCTTTGCCTATTCATTTTTAAAACAACCTTTGTTTTTTGTGCGCTTGCGCCCCCATAGCATGGTAAAGCTACTAGAAAAATTGGTAAAAGAAAAGGTAGCTTTTGAAGAAATAAATACCTCATGCATAGCATTGCCTCAAGGCACAAAAGTGGAAGAATTGTTTTTACTTAACAAAGAAGTAGTAGTACAAGATCGCCATTCGCAACAGGTATTTAATTACCTACAAAAGCCCGAAGTTTTTTTAAGCAAAGATGCGGTAGTTTGGGATTGCTGTGCTGCAAGTGGAGGTAAATCTATTTTGCTGTATGATATGTTGCACGGGCATGTGGATTTGCATGTATCTGATGTACGTGCACATATACTCAATAATTTGCGTACTCGATTTAAAGAAGTAGGTATAAAAAAATACCATGCATTTACTACAGATTTAATGCATGAAGCTACCACAATACCTAAAAAAAAATATGATATTATTGTGTGTGATGCTCCTTGCTCAGGCAGTGGTACATGGGCTCGTACGCCAGAGCAATTGGCTTTTTTTAAACAAAATGATATAGCATCTTTTGTGCAAATGCAACAAAAAATTACTTCTACTGTTATTAATAGTTTAAAACAAACCGGCTTGTTTTTTTACATTACTTGCTCTGTTTTTAAAAAGGAGAATGAAGACATGGTAATTTACCTAAAAGAAAAATTCCATTTGCAAGTATTACAAATGGAATATCTAAAAGGGTATGATGTGCAAGCCGATACTATGTTTGTGGCGGTATTATCTTTTTAGAATTTTTATAGTTTTTATTTTTTTATCATCGGCAAAAACGGTAATAAAGTAAATGCCTGTAGCCATAGTCTGCATATTTATCATTTTTATTTGGGTGCCAGCAGGTTGGTCAAATGTTGTTTTATATAAAGATTGTCCCGATGCGTTCATCATTAATAATGCCATCTTGGTTTGAGCTTTTCTGCTAATAATTACATTTGCAAAATCAATAACAGGGTTAGGGTTTATATTTAACTCATCTATTGGTGGAGTGCATGTTTGAAATTGATTTACTTCAAAAGTATCCATGTAAAAACTAGTATCTGTACCAATATCTACTTTTACTTTATAACTTACAGTAATACCTTGTAACGGTACAAAGTTTTCTGTAAAACTTATGTTTTTGTTAGCAAAGCTGCCTGTGCCGTTAAATGTTTTAAAAACAGTAAAATCTGTTTGATTTGACTGTTTTCTTTCAATATTAATTTTTATACTATTATCAAATTTAACATTGAGTTGAATATTAGCGATACTATTAGTAATACACACATTTCTAGTATATCCCTTTTTCATTAAGAATACAAACGACTTTTTCATGTCAGGTATTCCATAACCAACCCTGTCATCAGGCGTTGTATATTTAGAAGCAGATCGTTGCATTGCATCTAAAATCGTCATATTATTAAACTCTGGAAAAGCTTGCCATAAGCAGGTTGTAAGCCCTGCTATGTTTGGTGTAGCAAAAGAAGTACCATTGCCAAATACTGGTAGCCCTGTACTTGGGCTTGCTACTACTGCTGCTCTGCCTACTGCTGCTACATTTGGCTTTATACGATTGTTGCTACTAGGCCCATAGCTACTAAAGCTTGCAACTGCACCAAGTGTATCTACTGCACCTACGGTCATTACGCTATCTGCATCTCCAGGTGTAGAAATAAAACGCCACCCAGAGTTACCTTCATTGCCTGCAGCTATAACCATTAGCATTCCTTTCTTTGCAGCAATGTCTGATGCTATGGCACTCATGGTTGTATTGCCATCCATATTGGCATACGTATAATTTTGAGTGGCAAAATCAAAAGTGGTATAGCCTAAAGAAATTGTACAAACATCTACACCAATACTATCGGCTCTTTCATAACCTGCAGATAAATTGTGTTCTTCTATTTTTGTTTCACTAGCTACATCTTCTGTACGAAACAAGCAAAAACTTGCTTTGGGAGCAGTACCTACAAATACGCCAGGCATATTAGCAGCTATGGTACTAAAGCAATTCATGCCATGCGCATTGTCTTCATCTACGCTTGCATCGTTTATTACAAAATCCCACGTGTTTATTATTTGGTTGTTTGCTCTAACACTATCAAATGTAGGTAATGATAAATAATGAAAAAAGCCAGCATCTAGCACGCTTACTTGCATGCCCTCACCCTTAAAACCATGATTGTGTAAAAACTCTCCTTGGTGTATACGTACTTGCCCGTTTGATCTGCCATAATTGAAATCATTGGTAGTTGTTTCAACTGTTGACGATACTCTATTACTCGCAGCCATTGGTACATCTTCAGGGGTATCCAGCATTTTATTTACTTCCGTATTTGCAATATTATTTCTTGAAGCTACAGCAGCAGTACTTGCTACAAATGGGAGGCTATTAATTTTTACCAATGCTGTGGCATCGGTTGTTTTTATGGTTACTTGATTTAACCATTTAGATGTATTTAAAATGGTAACCACACCTGCTAACCTTACACTATCCACATATCTTGGTGTAACTGGCAAATCCAAACTATCTATTGCAATGTTATAACGTGCCCTACGCTGCAATGCCCGAGGGCTAAGGTACGAAGATGGATTTGAAATAGAAAAAGGATTGGTTCCTTTGTTTTTAAATTTGATGATGTAACGGGTTTGGGCTTGAGTATTTGAAAAGAAAAAGATGCTTAAGAAAAGTAATGTATTTTTCATTTTGATGGTATTTAATAAATATTCAATATTCAACAACAAATGCTCAATGTTCAAATTTTTTAATTCGAAAAGCATTTAATTTAACAAACATTATTTTAAGTGGTTTTATTTTTATGATACAAGATTAAATTCAAATTTTTATTAGTTACAAAAATGTACAACTTATAAAATATATTTTGGTTGCCAATTAAGATAAACTTTCAACTTAAAAATT
>JAYSWO010000081.1:0-14938 GCA_043717975.1 Ferruginibacter sp.
TACAGAATTTGCCAATTACCAACCAAGAGAAGATCATTGCAAAGCCGCATGCAGCTTGGGTAAAAAGCTAAAAGTACCTGTATATAAATTTTTAAAAGAGCCCCTTATTAGAAAGTTTGGCGAGCCTTTTTACGAAGCACTAGATGCCACAGCCGTGCATATAAAAAACAAAAAATAACTAATCTCGTAGGTTTAAAATAAATAATTAAATGAAAATAGTACGTATTTCTTTTTTGCTCTCTCTCTCAACATTTTTTTTATTTTCTTGTGCTCTTAAAAAAGCAAAAATAGACAATGATCTAAAACAATACTTTGATGCGAAAAATGTAGATGGTTGTTTTACAATGCTAGATAATAGCAATGGGTCAATCACCGTTTATAATATGGGAATGGATACTACAAGGGTAACTCCTGCATCTACTTTTAAAATTGTAAACTCGTTAATAGGCCTAGAAACAGGTAGAATAACTGACGAAAATATGGTGATAAAATGGGATGGAGTAACCCGTTGGAAAGAAGAGTGGAACAAAGATTTGAATATGAAAGAAGCTTTTAAAGTAAGCTCGGTACCATATTACCAAGAAGTAGCAAGGCGCATAGGTATAGATACCATGAAACATTGGATAGACAGCATTTCTTATGGAAATAGAAATATAAGTGGGCGCATAGATACATTTTGGTTAAATAATGTTTTAAAAATATCTCCAGACGAACAGCTTGGTTTATTAAAACGTTTGTACTTTGATCAATTACCATTTAGAAAAAGTACCCAACAAATTGTAAGAGATGTAATGCTACAAGAAGATAATACGGCTTACAAATTGAGTTATAAAACCGGTTGGGGTTTTGATGAAAAAAACAATGCACTTGGTTGGGTTGTAGGCTGGATAGAAGAAAATAGACACGTGTATTTCTTTGCAACTTTATTAAAGTCTAACAACAAAGATTATGATATGAAAACCGCTAGATTAGACATTACCAAAGAAATTTTAAAGAAGTATGGCTTTTTTCAAGGAAAAAGATAGTGCCATCTTTATTTACAAAATAGCCCAAAGGACTACATGTAAATCTTAAGTGATATTATACCGACAGTAGAAAGTATTTAATTTACTATTATTTACGTTTGGTATACATAGTTTATTGCTTTTTTAACAGTGTTACAATATATGATAGGTTAATTTGCATCATTATATGAATCTTCCATTTCAATATAAAGACTTATTGTGGCTATTAATGCTGCTGCCTATTATTGTGCTGGTATATTTTTATGCCAGATACAAAAAGAAAAAAATATTTGCCAAAATTGGAGATGCTGCATTGGTAAAAGAACTAACGGCACATTACAATACATCTTCGTTTTCTAAAAAGTTTTTGTTGGTATTTGTAGCCATGGCACTTATTTTAGTAAGTGTAGCCAACCTCCGTACAAAAATAGGCTCAGAAAAAATAAGTAGAAATGGCATAGATGTAATGATAGCCATAGATGTGAGCAAGAGCATGCTTGCACAAGATATAAAACCAAACAGGTTAGATAGAGCCAAACAACTCCTCAATAAACTCATAGATAAATTAAGCAATGATAGAATTGGTATTGTGATTTTTGCTGGAAGAGCATACCTGCAAATGCCACTTACAGCTGACCATTCTGCCGCAAAAATGTATTTAGCCTCTGCCACACCAGAAACCATACCTGCTCAAGGCACCGTAATTGCCGATGCTTTAAAAATGTGCAATGCCTCGTTTAACAGCAAAGAAAAAAAATACAAAGCCGTTGTATTGATTAGCGATGGCGAAGACCATGATGAAACGGCTATAAAAACAGCGGAACAAATGGCACAAGAAGGTATTGTAATAAATACGATTGGTATTGGCTCACCACAAGGCGCAACCATTATAGATGAAACGACTAAGGAAGAAAAAAAAGACAACGAAGGCAATACCGTTATTACAAAATTGAATGAACAAACCTTAAATGATATTGCTGTAAAAGGAAACGGATCTTATATTTTCTATGCAAATACCGATGCTACCGTTGCTGCTTTGTATGAACAACTTTCTACACTAGATAAACGTACTGTTACAAACGATTCTTTTGCAAATTATAAAAGTTGGTTTCAATATTTATTAGCCGCTGCTTTGTTGCTTCTTATGGTAGAATTATTTATAAGTGAAATTAAAAGAACAAAAAAAATAAAACCAGCATTGGTCGTACTGTTTTTATTTTTGGGGTTTTCTTCTTTTGCCCAAAATGCCAATGAAACGATAAAGAAAGGAAACGATGCCTATAAAAAAACCGACTATGAAACTGCTACAAAAAAGTATGGCGAAGTAGTACAGAAAAATGAAAACAATGCAACGGCACAATTTAACCTAGGCAATGCTTTGTATAAAACAGAAAAGAAGGAAGATGCGGTAAATGCTTTTGAAAAAGCGAATAAAACACTTGTGAAACCTGCCGAAAAAAGTAATGCGCTGTACAACAAAGGAGTAGTACTACAAAACAATAAAAAACTAGAAGATTGTATTTTGAGTTATAAAAACGCATTAAAATTAAATCCTACCAACGAAGATGCCAGGCACAACTTGCAGTTGGCTTTAAAAAAACAACAGCAAGAAAAACAAAAACAAGATAAAGACAAAAAAGACAAAGATAAGAAAGACGATAAAAAAGATCCTAAAGATGACAAACCCAAACCACAACCTAGTAATCTTTCTCAAAAGCAAGCAGAACAAAGATTGCAAGCCTTGTTGCAAAAAGAAAAATCATTACAAGATAAGTTGCATAAAGTAAATGCCGCAGCCCCCAATAAGCAGGAGAAAGATTGGTAAGATTGGTAGAGGTATCACTTTTCATTACAAACTTTCAACAAAAAAGTAATCATTAAAAAGCTGACACCTCTTTACGCTATCTTATCTTTGTATAATAATATACAAACTCACATGAATTCTTATTGCGAATCTTTTTCAACATACAAACGCCTAAAAACAAGAGAAGTAAAAGTAGGTAATCTTACAATTGGCGGCGATAACCCTGTGCGCATACAAACCATGACCACCACGGATACCATGGATACAAAAGCTACAGTAGAGCAAACCATACGTTGCATACAAGCTGGCGCAGAACTAGTACGCATAACGGCTCCATCAAAAAATGAAGCAGAAAATTTACAAAACATAAAAGATGAATTGCACAAGCTTGGGTATTTAACTCCACTGGTAGCCGATATTCATTTTACACCCAATGCAGCAGAAATAGCAGCAAAAATTATAGAAAAAGTAAGGGTGAATCCAGGTAATTATGTGGACAAGAAAAAGTTTGAACAAATAGAATATACCGATGCAGAATATGCAGAAGAAATAGATAGAATAAAAGAGCGCTTTACACCTTTGGTATTAATTTGTAAAGAACATGGTACCGCTATGCGTATTGGTACAAACCACGGAAGTTTGAGTGATCGTATTATGAGCCGCTATGGAGATACTGCCATTGGCATGGTAGAAAGTGCTATGGAATTTTTAAGAATTGCAAGAGGTGAAGATTACCACAACATAATTTTAAGTATGAAGAGCAGCAATCCCCTTGTGATGGTGCAAGCATACAGGTTACTCATTACACATATGCAAGAAGAGTTTGGTGAATGCTATCCTTTACACTTGGGTGTTACAGAAGCTGGCGATGGAGAAGATGGGAGAATAAAATCCGCCATAGGCATCGGAAGTTTGATGGAAGATGGGATTGGGGATACGATACGAGTGAGTCTTACTGAAGATCCAGAATTTGAGATTCCAGTTTGTAAGGATTTGGTAAGCAGGTATGCAGTTGGCAATTTGCAGTTGGCAAGAAGCAATGGGCAAGAAGCAATGGGCAAAGAGCAAACTAAAGTTGGAATTGAGAAATTGGCAATTGCAAATTGCCAACTGCAAATTGCCAACTTGTTTTACTCTCCTTTTGAATATAAAAGAAGAACCACAACTGCTGTAAATAATATTGGTGGAAAGAATGTACCCATTGTAATGGCAGATTTCATGTTGGCCAAAACCATTACTGCTGCTGACTTAGATGTAATTGGTTATAGATATGATGCGATAACAGATAAATGGAATATTGGCGATGCTGCAGCAGATTATATGTATAGTGCAGATAAAATTATTGATTTTGCCTTGCCAGGCACATTGAGTTTTATCTGCAATTATAAAACTTGGAACTATGCTGTTACAGATGAAAAAAAATGTTTCCCTTTGTTTACGCCTTATGAATTTTTAGCAGCAGAAAAAAAACATGCCACTTTAAATTTTATTTCTGTGTGTGTGGACGATGATAATGCAGCATTGATAAAAATATTGGGAGAAGAAAAAACAGTGGTGCTTTGTATGTATTCTGGCAAAAAAAATGCCATGCAGCAAATGAGGATGTTTGTAAATGCATTGATGCAGCAGAATATTACATGCCCCATTGTGATAGCTGTAGAAAGCATGCAAACAAATATTGATGCACAACTAATAGAGTATAGTGCAACGGCAGGTGGTTTATTATTGGATGGAATGGGCGATGGCATTTGGCTAATGAATGACCCAACCAATATGGTAAACGATAAAGTAAGTGGAAGAACCTATCTAGCAGCTACAAACAATCACCAGTTTTTAAACAACACATCATTTTCTATTTTGCAAGCGGTACGTACTCGTATTTCTAAAACAGAATATATAAGTTGCCCAAGTTGTGGTAGAACGTTGTTTGACTTACAAGAAACTACTTCTAAAATACGCAATGTAACCAATCACTTAAAGGGTTTGAAAATAGCCGTAATGGGTTGTATTGTAAATGGCCCAGGCGAAATGGCTGATGCGGATTTTGGATATGTAGGCAGTGGTGTAGGAAAAATAACGCTGTACAGAGGCAAAGAAGTGGTGAAGAAAAATATAAATAGCGACATAGCCGTGGATGAGTTGATAAATTTGTTGAAGGAAAGTGGGGTGTGGATTGAGCAAGAAAAAAGTATTTAGTATGGAGTACTTAGTATTAAGATTTAAAACCAAGCATTTCTTTAAATACTCATCATTTTATAAAAACTCCAAAGGGGTTGCCTTTTAGTTACCATGGATGAAGCCCTTAGAGAAAAGCTGAAAGCCACAAATCCTCTCCTGTTACTCCAAAAAAATAATTTCTAAATAAATGAGTAAAGAATTTTTTATTAAATAAGAAATAATGAAATTTGTAAAAATCTTCTTTTCCTTCCTTGAAAAATTTTCATTTATACCATTCTCAATTTTAAAATAAAATGTCTGTCTTTAATCAGAGTAGAAAAAACGTGGTGATGCTGGTGTTCATTGCCATGTTCATTATCATTATTGCTCAGCTTGCAAATCTGCAACTCTTTACTTCGGGTCTTAGTGAGGCAGCGTTATCTCAAGGCACATTTAGAAAAGTAATTTATCCTGAAAGAGGCATTGTTTTTGACAGGCATAAGAAAGCCATCTTACAAAATACCATTACATACGATTTAATGATAACGCCTAATAAGCTTAAAGGTATAGATACTTTTGGCATATGCAGAATATTAGGCATAGATACAGCGCAGTTTATGAAAAAAGTGGTAGAAGTTATCATTAAAAATGGCAGAACAAGAACATCGGTTTTTGAACCATTGCTGAGTGAAGATAAAATGGCCATGCTAAATGAGAGTTTGTATTTGTTTGCACCTGCATTTTTTTTACAAGAGCGTAGCATGCGCTCCTACCCGTATGATGCGGCAGCAAATGTACTTGGCTACACTTCAGAAGTAGATACTAGTTTTATAAGAAAACATAAAGATGAAGGCTATGCACCAGGTGATTATGCAGGATTGACAGGTATTGAGCGGAGTTACGAAAAAGTATTGATGGGGCAACGTGGTATTGAATATTGGAAACGTGACAATAAAAATAGGCTCACCGAAAAATTAGAAAAAGGTAAATTTGATACCCTACCTGTAGCAGGACAAAATTTGCACACATCATTAGATATCGAATTACAAGAATTGGGTGAAAAATTAATGCTTAACAAATTGGGTTCTATTGTAGCTATAGATCCTAAAACTGGTGGCATATTGGCGATGGTAAGTGCACCAACATATCAACCAAAATATTTAACTGGCGCTGATAGAAAAAAACATTTTTCTGAATTGTATTTAAATCCTGCACTCCCATTACTTAACAGAACAGTAAATGCAGAGTACTCACCTGGCTCTACTTTTAAAACTTTACAAGCCTTGGTAGGATTACATGAAGGAGTAATAACACCAGATTTTTCTGTAAGCTGTAGTGGTGCTTTTTATGGCTGTGGTGGCGGCAGACCAATGAAGTGTTTAGATTATGGCACTTTTAATTTGCGTAATGCAATAACCGTTTCTGACAATACCTATTTTGCTACAGTAATGCAACGGGTAATCAATAACCCAAAATACGATAATGCCGATAGCACATTGAATATTGATAGTAGTCTTGCCAATTGGAATAGGTACATGTTTGCATTTGGATTGGGGCATAAACTTGGAGTAGATGTGCCCACAGAACGTAGAGGCAATATTCCTACACCAGCATATTTTAATAAAATTTATGGATCAAAAAAATGGAATTATTGCAGCTTTAGATCCGTTAGTATTGGGCAAGGAGAGGTAACTGCTACGCCGCTACAAGTGGCAAATGAAATGGCATATATTGCTAACAAAGGTTGGTACATTACACCACATGTGGTAGACTCAATTGATGGCGGTGATAAATACGAAGTACTAAAACAATACAGAGAAAAGCACCACCCTATAGATATACCTGATAGTATTTTTGATGT
This sequence comes from Ferruginibacter sp., assembly GCA_043717975.1. Classification (GTDB taxonomy): domain Bacteria; phylum Bacteroidota; class Bacteroidia; order Chitinophagales; family Chitinophagaceae; genus Ferruginibacter. The sequence goes on from JAYSWO010000081.1 coordinate 6,827, forward strand.
AGTACACGATGGCATGCAAGGTGTATTGGAAAGAGGAACAGGGGGAAATGCTCGAGTAAAAGGAATAAACATTTGCGGAAAAACAGGAACGGTGGAAAATTATTTTAGAGGAAAAAAACAAGAGAACCACTCCTTCTTTTGTGCATTTGCTCCCAGAGAAAATCCAAAAATTGCTATTATGTGCGTGGTAGAAAATAGTGGCAGATTTGGTGGTACGTATGCCGCACCTATTGTTGGGTTGATGATTGAAAAATATTTAAATGATTCAATTACGGATAAAGGAAGGTTGGCAAAAATTGAAAGCCTTTCCAAGTTAAGTTTAATACCAAAGAAAATATTTGCAGAGTTGCGTAGGCAAGATTCTGTTAATCACTCCAAAGACTCTGCTTACCTTATTGCAAAAGGATTTATAAAAATAATAAAGGATACCACAGGTATAGAAGATGCTGGAGAAGAAGATGATGCCATCAATAAATTGATAAAAGAAAAACAGGAAAAAGAAAAGAAAGAGAAAGAGAAAGATAAAGAAAAAAAGGATTTAGAAAAGCCATCAGCTATATTACCTGACAATAAAAAGAAAAATAACCTAACCGATACCATCACAAAAAAAGAGGAAGAAGATATCCCATAATATGTATCAAAAAAATTCTATAGCTAAAGGAAGTGATAAAGTAATGATATGGCTTTATGCTATTATTGTATTAATAGGTTTGATTTGCATTTATTCTGTGGAATATAAAAGCACTGATAATTTTACACAAACACTTATTGGGTTTAAAAAGAACTACAGCAAGCAATTTTTCTTTTTCATAGCATGTTGTGTTATCGGTACATTTATTTTATTGTTTGATAGTAAGTTATTTACAGCATCTGCAAACCTTTCATACTTACTAGGCATCTTACTCATACTGGCCACTTTTGTTTTAGGTACTGAAATTAAAGGTTCTAAAAGTTGGATAAAACTCCCTTTTATGAATTTACAAGCTGTGGAAGTATGCAAAATTTTTACAGCACTAGCACTAGCAAAATTTTTATCGCTACAAGAAACAGATTTTAGCAAATCAAAATCTCAACTTATTGCTGCTGCTATTGCATTTACGCCAGCAGTGCTCTCAATATTACAAGGCGAAACTGGTTTAGCATTGGTTTATTTTTCTTTTCTAATACCAATGTACAGAGAAGGGTTACCACCGGGTTATTTAATTGCAGGCTTTACCATGGGAGCATTATTAGTGGTATCATTATTATTTCAAACACAAACATTGCTTATAAGTTTTGCCATTTTTGCTGCATTGCTTATTTGGATAAATAGAAAACAATTTAGAAGAAATAGAAGCCTCCTTACCATTATTGTTGGATCATGGTTATTTTGTTCGCTGTTTGTATGGCTATTGGTGCCGTTGGTTTTTACCAAAGTATTAAAAGGATATCAAGCAAATAGAATTTTTAGTATGGTAGGTAAAGAAAATCCTTTCTTATCAAAAAACAATACAGTTACATTAACGGAGGCACAAGAAAAAGAAAAAAAGAAAAAAAGCGAAGGGCAAGATTACAACGTAAAACAATCTAAAATTGCGATAGGCTCAGGAGGTTTTTTAGGTAAAGGCTTTTTAAAAGGTACCCAAACCCAAGGAGATTTTGTACCTGAGCAACACTCCGATTTTATTTTTACCTCCGTTGGAGAAAATTTTGGTTTTTGGGGCACTACTATTGTAATGCTTTTGTATTTAACATTGCTACTTCGTATTATATATATTGCGGAGCGACAGCGCAGTACTTTTAGCAGGGTGTATGCTTATGGTGTAGCTGGTATTATGTTTTTTCACGTAGCCATAAATATTTCTGTAACCATTGGGCTTGCACCAGTTATTGGTATTACACTACCGCTAATGAGTTATGGCGGTTCATCATTAATTACGTTTACGGTTTTACTTTTTATTTTAATAAAGTTGGATGCAGATAGGCAGATGGTGTTGAGATAACAACGGACAATGGACGACTGACCAAGGTAGGACCTACTAATTTAAAAGAAGCAATCTCAATACTAAGTACTTAATACTATATACTCTCTTATGAAAATAATCCCACTAAGCGAAGGCGCCTTTACCATTGACAATACAAAAGTATTTGTGCCTTTTAATAAAGATAAAGACGACCTGCAAGAAAGGGCACTTGGAAGTTTATTGGTAGAGATACAACCATTCTGCATTATTACCAAGAGAGATGTTTTATTGATAGACACCGGGCTTGGTTACAGCAATAAAGATGGTGTGTTACAAATACATCAAAACCTTATTGATAATGGTATTGACCCATTAAGCATTACCAAAGTTTTATTAAGTCATTTACACAAAGATCATTCTGGTGGTGTAAGTAAAGAAGATAAAATTTTGGGTCATACATTTCTTAGTTTTCCGCAAGCCACATATTATGTAAACAAAGATGAGTTTGCTTATGCTACTGCAAAAGGAAGTCCATCATTTACGCCAGCAGAATTTCAAATATTGGAACAAGCAGATAAAGTTGTATTTACCGAAGGTACTGGCAAAATAGATGATTATATTTCTTACGAAGTTACTGGCGCACACTCTCCCTATCACCAAGTTTTTATGATAGAAGAAGATGGCGAAAAAGTTTTTTTTGGTGCAGATGTAGCACCGCAGCTACAACAAATGAAAAGCAGATTTATAGCCAAGTACGATTATGATGGAAAGTTATGCATGGAGTTGCGCCAAAAATGGTGGGAGCAAGCTGCTCATGAGCATTGGACATTTTTGTTTTATCACGATATAAAAACACCCATGATTACGTTATAAAAAAAGCCCGCTATTTTAAATTAGCGAGCTTTTACTTATACATCTTTTGCCTTTTAATTTGGCGGTTGCATATTTTTTCTAATTCCACCGCCACCCCTAGGCTTTCCATCAGGCCTAACACCATTATTCATTCTTTGTTGTCTCATTTGTTTAAGGCGATTTCTTAATTTTTCTCTAAAGGCAGCATCTTGTCTATAAAAATTATTACAACGCTCGTTGCCTAGTATTTTATTAAAATTGCCAACATACTTTTTCTTTATATTTAGTACTGCTTGTTCTCTATCTATTTCAGACTGATTTGTTTTATTTACTTCTTTAAGTTCAGCATTGTATTGCGTATGAATGGGCCAAAACTTTTGCGCTTCCTCTGGGGTAAGATTTAATTGCTGAGATATGTAAGCAACATACAAAGCTTCAATCTTAGATTCCTTCTTAGGGTTAGGTTGATCGTCTATTTCACCATCTTGGGTTTGCGCAGCAGCCGTAAGGCTTACTAATGCAAAACTCATATATAATAAAAACTTTTTCATGTTCGCTAGTTTTTAAGGTTGTTTTCGTTTAAAAAATTATCCAAGGTATTATCATCTGTAAAATATTCATCTGCTTCTGGCAAAGTTGTATTTTCATCATCTATAGAAGCTGCTACCAATGCGGCAGTTATATCTTCTCCATTTTGAGATAAATATTTTTCTATATCCTTATCGGAAACACTTGCTAGGGTTGCATCAAAACTATTTGTTTCCAAAATTTTGTTAGCTTCTTTTACCAACTCATGTGTTTCATTATTTACTGTAGTGTTGGCTATAAATTTCATTGTACCAAAGCCTAACAAACCAACAATAACCGCAGCGGCAGCATATTTAAAAATACTACGGCTACCCATTTTTACTACCTTAGCAGTGGCTATACTTGGCATAGCCAGTTGTTCAAAGTAGCCTTGCGGCACGGTATATACATTCGTATTTCCAATACTTGCAATGATAGGTGAAAGTATTTCCATTTCAGTAAATACAGGATTATTTTCTTGGGCTTTTATCTTTGCTAAAATATTGGTTGGTAAGTTTTCGAAATAGCCTTCGGGCACATCAAAATTATTTTGAGGTACTGTAAAGTTAGATGCAATAATTCTTGCTTGTAATTCTGCTCTTATCCCATCAAAATAATTTTCATCTACCCTATACACATTTATACGGGGCACCGAAGCCACAAGTGGGCTTATTGCATTTAACTCATTTAATATATCTTCTCTCTCTAGCATTTTAGTTTGGACACTTATTTTATCTATTCGTTTAATTGTTCAATATATATTCTTCAATCTTTTTTACCGCATGGTGGTAGCTTGCTTTCAACGCTCCTTCACTCGTTTCCAATACGGTACTCATTTCCGCATAAGGCATTTCGTCAAAGTACCTAAGATTAAAAACCGCTTTTTGCTTCTCGGGTAGTTGCTGTACGGCCAATTGTAATTTCCACTCAAGTTTATTGCCATCAAAATGCGTGTCTGCTTTTACACTATTGCTCAAACCACTATCATCATCACTCATAGAAACAATAGTACGTTTTTTTTGCTGTGCCAAAAAGGTCAAACTCTCATTTGTAGCAATTCTGTATAACCAAGTATATAGCTGGCTATCTTCTCTAAAATTCTCCAACCCTTTCCAAGCTTTTACAAACATATTTTGCAACACATCGTTGGCATCTTCATGCTCCACCACCATTCTACGTATATGCCAATACAACTTTTCTTGATATTTTTTTAAGATAGCCGTAAAAGCACGCTCCTTAGTAGCAGCAGTTTTAAACTGTTGTAGCAATTCTATATCACTCTGTGATTCTGTCATATAACATTAAAAGTATTGCAATTTTTTAATTCTACCATATGACTATGCTTTTTGTGGAAAGTTTAATGCGTTTTTTAATTTTTTGAACGCAAACATAGGTTCACTAGTTAACTTTAGTCCCGCTATCCGCTACAAGCCCTCTCTCGTTTCTCGTTCCTCGGCACTCGTTCGGGGCTTTCCGCTTCTATCGGGCGTAGATTTTCATCAATACCTCTTTTTTCAACATTTATCGAAATCTAGATTATGTATTATGGAAATTTCTTAATTAAGCATCAAATTAAAAAAAATTATTATGAAAAAATTATTTTTAGGGCTTATTGCACTTGGCATGCTCAATGCCAGCTATGCTCAAAAAAAGAGCAAAGCAAAATTTAAAGCACCAGTTATAAAAGAAAATAAAGCCAATGTACATTATGAAAATGATGTAGAGCATGCTCCCCCACCACCTCCGCCGCCGCCGCCGCCCAAATCACCAAGGCCACCAAAACCGCCAAAAAAAGAAAAGGTATCATTTGCAGCACCCGTTATTGTAAAAGATAAAGCTGTAAAATAATACGTTGCAAAAAATGTATAGCCTTGTAGTTTTCTATATAGCTATACATTTTGTACATTTATAAAAATGTGCCAGCAATGAACTTTATACTTCGCCCATGGTCTATAAATGATTTAGACAGTCTCGTTTTGTTTGCTAATAATTACAACATAGCAAAACAATTGCGAGATGTATTTCCGCACCCATACACGCAGGAAGATGGAAAATCATTTATACAATTTGCTACCAAAGATAACCCCATCCATATTTTTGCCATAGAAGTAAATGGCCAAGCCGTTGGTTGCATTAGCATACATCCGCTAGATGATATACATAGAAAAAATGCTGAATTAGGCTATTGGTTAGCCGAACCTTTTTGGGGCAAGGGTATTATCACAAATGCCATTAAAGAAATGGTTGCGCATGCATTTAAGAACTACGATATTAATAGAATATTTGCCATTCCTTTTGGTACAAACATTGGTTCGCAAAAAGTATTGGAAAAAGCAGGTTTTGTTGTAGAGGGAAAATTTGAAAAAACAATATTTAAGAATGGAGTATATTTTGACGAATTGGTTTATGCGATTAGGAGGTAAAACTATTTTTTTATATCTTCTATACCATCATAGATACTTGCTAACGTTACACTAAATCCTAATCTTTCAAATTCTATTATTTCATCTACATTCTCAAAAGTTTGGTATTTCCAAATTTGTGTATTGTCTATACGTGCGTACACTTCTACCATTATTTCGCTTTGAGAAACGAGTACGTAATAATTTAAGCGCTCAATCTTTTTGTAGTATTTTAGCTTTACTTGTATATCGTACAATGCAGTAAATTCTGAAAGCACTTCAAAAATAATAGATGGGTGTTTTTTGAATAAATTATTTTCTTTATCCCTTTCATCACAGGTTAAAAATAAATCTGGATATAAATAAAATTCTTCTTCAGTTAATTCTAATCTAACGCCTTCCATACTCACAAAACATCCATCAGGTCTAAACCTATCTCTTAATGTAGCGTTTATATTTTGACAAATTTGGTGATGCGTGGCTGTAGCTCCAGCCATAGCATACAACTCTCCATGATAAAAATCGTGGCGTTCTTCGCTCTTTTCTTCTAAAGCCATGTATTCCTTAAAGCTGTATTTTTTATCACTTTTTACTGCTAAAGTATTCATGATTACAAAATTTAAAAACTAAAGTTACCATTTATTTTTCAATGCTGCTTTTTTGGTCTAACAGAAAATCTAGTGCATAATCTAATGCATAATAAAAGCTAAATAGATAGATGAAGATGAAATGTGCGACGCCACCAAAGTTGCCCATAGCTGCTTCTTTGCCCATTCAACAAAAAAGCAAGGCATCAGCCTTGCTTTTTTAAAAATTTTTATGTAAAACGAATTAACGAATATTATGAATGTATTCGTTGTTTAAAAATTGTTTTCTTACATCGTTTAAGTCACGCAAAATAGAAGCATCTATTAATGTGCCACCTACTTCTAGTTTAAAACCACCAATCAATTCTTCTTTTACCAATGTTTCTATTTCTACCGCTGTGCTTGTACTGTTTTTTACTTTGGCTACTATACTTTGTTTTAGTTCTTCGCTAATAGCCGTTGCTGTAGTAAGTTTTACCGTTTTTATATTTTTTAGTTTATTGTACTGCTCTATAAAAGCATTTACAATTTCGGGCATATTGCTTTCTCTTGTTTTGGCAGTAAGTAAGTTTGTAAAAAGCATGGTAAGCTTGTTTACTTTATTTCCAATAATGGCATCAATGATTTTATCTTTTTTATCAGAAGAAATAATTGGGCTGCGAAGCATGTTTACAAAATCAGGGTTTGATTTGTTTACTTGTTGCAACCATTTCATGTCGGCATATACAGCATCCAATTGGTTTTGCTCTACAGCTAAATCCAATAAACTTTTTGCGTATCGTGCTGCTAAACGTGGGTTTTGCATAATGTGATAATGTGAAAATATGCAAATGTAAAAATATACAAATGTGCAATTCTACAAATTCTATTTTCTATTTTCTAAAATCTTGTGTCTATTGTCTAAATACTAAATACTCTAGTTCAACTTTATTTCTTGTGCCAATTGATTTATAAAAGTCTCTTGGTCTGGTTTGTTAGCAAGCTCTCTTCTCAATACTTTTTCGCTTACTTCTACTACCAATTTACCAACTTGATTTTTAATATCAATCATAGCCGCCATTTTTTGTTGTTGTATAGCCGCATGTGCATCCGTAAGAATTTTAGCCGCTTGTACCTTTGCTTCGTCTTTAGCTTCTGCAATCATTTTATCTTTTGTAAGCTTGGCTTCTTTTATCATCGTAGCTCTTTCTTCACGTGCAGATGCCAATAAAGCTTCGTTTTCGCCTTTTAGCTGCGCCATTTCTTGCTTCACTTTTTCTGCAGATGCAATAGATTCTGCAATGTTTGTTTCTCTATCGTTCAATCCTTTTAAGATTGGACCCCATGCATATTTTTTAAGTATAAATAATACTACTAAAAACGCAAGCATCGTCCAAACAATAAGACCGAGGTGTGGGAGTAATAAATCCATATAAAAAATATTTAGTATTGAGTATTTAGATATTAGTATTTAGATATTAGATGTTAGACATTAGATAACTCACGTTAAAGTTTTTATCTAATGTCTAATGTCTAAATTTCTTGTGTCTTTAAAATACTGCATCCGCCGCCCTATGCTTTAGATGCAGTAAAGTTTTTAGTGCAAAAATTAGCTTTTCAAAACAGCCAATAATCCTGCAATTACGGCGAAAAGGGCAACACCCTCTACGAACGCAGCTGTAAGAATCATATTTGCACGAATGTCGTTAGACGCTTCTGGTTGGCGAGCAATAGCTTCTACTGCACCTTTACCAATTTGACCGATACCAATACCAGCACCGA
>JAYSWO010000082.1:0-2280 GCA_043717975.1 Ferruginibacter sp.
TCATTGGTGCCCACCATTTTCTCTGTGGTAAAAATAAATTCATCCCCTTCTTTTAAAGTAAGTTTTCCATTTTCTAAATCACCTACTCTAAGTTTTGGACCTTGTAAGTCACCCAATATGGCAATATTAAACGGCTCTTCCTTGGTTATTCTTCTGATAATATTTATTACGCTTAGTTTATCTTCATGTGCACCATGAGAAAAATTTAACCTAAATACATTTACACCTGCTTTTACTAAGGCTAATAGTCCTTCGTAGGTATCGCAAGCAGGGCCTACGGTTGCTACTATCTTTGTTCTTTTTTGAGAATGGGCAAGTCCTGCTTCTCTATCCATACCTGCGTGTAGGTATTTCTCTAAATTTTTTGACATAATCTATTTTAAAATTTTACTAGTAAGTATTTTAATTTGCCCCTGCCATATGCGGACACGTTCGCATAATTTCTTTTGCCAGCAAGGCTAAAGGCACTAAGTTTTAAAAGCTTCGCTTTTGTTTTTTGCTCCTTTGGGGCAAGTTCTTCGGCGATCAGGTTTTAAAGATTTTTTGTCGAGAAGTCGAAAAGACGTTTTTTTAATGTTTATAAAGGTGGGAAGAAAAATGCTTCGCATTTTATAAACCCCCAAATAAATTCACAGACTAATCAACAATTTAACAAGTAAACCATTCAACAATCTTCACGAACTTTCAACCTTGAACCTTAAACTTTGAACCTTAAACTTTGAACTTTAAACTTTGAACCTTGAACTTATGTCGCCAATATCTTCACAATCTTCATCCACTCTTCACTTATGCGTTGCTTTCTTTTCACCGCTTCGTCTAAAGGAATGTAGTGCATTTTGTTATTTACAATTCCAATAAACACATTAAATCGTTGCTCAATAAAACACTCCACAGCATGATAACCCATACGACTTGCTATTACCCTATCAAAACAACTTGGAGCCCCGCCTCTTTGTATATGTCCTAGTATGCACACACGAAGGTCTAGTTTTGGTATTTCTTTGTGCAACAATTTTGCTAGTTCATCAGCCCCACCAAAATCATCACCTTCTGCTATTACAATAATATTTACAAGCTTTTTTCTTTTTTCTTTTTCTTTAAATGAAGCAATAAGGTCTGCAACTTTTGTTTTCTTTTCAGGTATTAAAATATGCTCAGCACCTGTAGAAATACCACTATGCAATGCAATATATCCAGCATCTCTACCCATTACTTCAATTATAAAAAGCCTATCATGTGCGTCTGCAGTATCTCTTATTTTGTCTATGGCTTCTACGGCTGTGTTTACTGCTGTATCAAAACCTATGGTAAAATCTGTACCCGCTATGTCTTTGTCAATAGTGCCTGGCAAACCAATACATGGTATATCAAATTCATTGCTGAAAATTTGTGCACCTCTAAAACTACCATCACCACCAATAATTACCAAGCCTTGTATGCCATGTTTTTTAAGATTGGCATGTGCTTTTTTTCTTCCTTCCGGAGTAAAAAACTCTTTACTTCTACTAGTTTTTAAAATAGTACCTCCTCGCTGTATAATATTAGCTACACTTCTATTTTCAAGTTTTTGTATGTCACCATCTACCATGCCGCTATAGCCTCGCATGATGCCATATACTTCCATGCCATGGTAGTTACCTGTACGTACCACTGCACGTACCGCTGCATTCATACCTGGGCTATCGCCACCACTTGTAAGCACACCAATTTTTGTAATTTTCTTTTTCATTTATTTCCTATTCTATTTATAAATTAATTTTTATACAACCGAAAAAAAAGCAAACTTCAAATTTCAACAGAGTTCTCATTTGCCAACTGCTTCTTGCCAACTGCTAACTGTTTTACATTCTCTCTGGTACCCCAGCCCCTAACAATTGCATACCATTTTTTAAAATATTGGTTGTTAGTAAAGCCAATTGTAAACGTAATTTTTTCTTTTCTTCACTTTCTGCATTCGCAATAGAGTGTTCTGCCAAAAACGAATTGAAACATTTTGCTACATTGAAAACATAGTTTGCAATTTTTGAAGGATCCAATTCCTTTGCCGCTTCTAAAATGATAGCTGGGAATTGTTCTGCAAGTACCAATATTTCTTTTTCACTCTGTAACAAAGTTGTTGAAGCTGTTACCGCTTCATTCAATTCATTTTTTCTTATGATATTTCTTGTTCTGGCATATGTGTATTGCACAAATGGTCCCGTAAAACCATGAAAGTCTATTGACTCTTCGGGGTTAAAAACCATTTTCTTTTTAGGATCTACACGCAGCAAGTAAAATTTC
>JAYSWO010000083.1:0-14884 GCA_043717975.1 Ferruginibacter sp.
ATAAATGGAGAAGTAACTTCTGCAGATTTTATAACACTAACCTCTCCTATATGTTCTAACAGGCCTGTGCAAATAAGAGAAAATAGTGTGGTAAATGTGGGAGGTCTTATACGAGTAGAAATTTATTGGGATAATGTAGCAGCACCTACCGTATTAGAAACAGATGAGTTGCCAACACCTGGTAAAATATACACACATGTTTATCCAAATCTACTAGTGGATAGAACTTACCAAGTAAGATATATAGCTTACACTGGTTTTGATGGCACTTGTCAGAAAGAAGTTATTAAACCTATTGTGGTAAGGGCTTCACCTGTTGCTACATTTACAACACCACAAGATGTATGTTTAAATGGAGGTCCAGTGGAGCTTAATACAGGAGGATTTACGGGTGGTACGGCAGTTTACACAGGACCAGGAGTTACATTTGCGGGTGGTATTTATACATTTAATCCATTAGCAACAGGTGTGGTTGTAGGTGCAACTAATAATGTTACTTATACCGTTACTTCTCCAGCCAATTGCGATTCTGCCTTGGTGCGCCAAGTAAAAGTATTGGCACCTCCCATTGTAAATACATTTACTACGGTTGGTAATAAGTGTCATAACAATAGCATTACTTTCCGTAATACAACTAGCAATGGAGATGGTACTATTGTAAGATGGATTTATAATTGGGGAGATGGTTCGCTTCCACAAACAATGACAACTGGTGCAGATGTTACACATGTGTACACAACTATTGGTGTAAAAACAGCTACCCTTACTTTAGAAACAGGTTTTGGTTGTAGAAATATACCTTTCCCATTAACGTTTACCGTTAATCCATTGCCTACACCAAACTACACATTTACACCATCGGCTTGTTTGCCATCGGCTAATATTGTATTTACCAATAATACGCCGGCACCATTATCTGGTTATACATTTAATTGGAGTTTTGCTTTGCCTTCTACCGCAGCGGCAGATGTGAGCACAGCTCCAAGTCCAAGTCATGTATATACCACACAAGGGCCATTTAATACACATCTTATTGCTACCATTATAGCTACAGGTTGTAAAGATTCTACAGCAATCATTCCAATAGGATCTAGTACGATACATCCTGCACCAGTATTGCAGTTTATTAATATACCAGATGTGTGCTTAAACAATGGTAACAAATCGTTTTTATTATTGGCGAGCGAAACGAGCGGTATAGCAGGTGGGCCTGGTATATTTTCGGGCCCTGGCATTATTTCTGCAAATGGAGATTTTAATCCATTATTAGTAGGTGCTGGCACGTACGACATTACTTATAAATGGACTTCTACCTTTGGTTGTCCTACTACCATTACCAAGCAAGTAAAAGTATTGGCAGCACCAATTGTAAATACGTTTACTACAGTAGGCAATGTTTGTGAACAAAATGGAATAGTATTTCGCAATACCAAAACAGAAGGTGCTGGAAACATAACTACATGGGTATATGATTGGAATGACGGCATTACACAAACAGAAAGCAATGGGGATGATGTAACACATGTTTATTCAATTGCTGGTACTTACACGCCAACTTTATATGTAATTACCAATGATGGTTGTAGAAGCTTAGTAAAACCGCTTACTGTGGTAGTAAATGCATTGCCTGCGCCCAATTTTACCTTTACTCCTGTAGCTTGTTTGCCACAGGCAAAAGTAGATTTTACCAATACTACGCCTCCACAAAGCACAGGTGGCTTGGCTTACCAATGGGTGTTTGATGATGTGCCAGCTACTGTAAAAACTACCGTAAATACTGATTTTACGTATACAAGTTTGGGTTCGCATCCTGTAGAATTGATAGCAACAAATACGACCACTTTCTGTAAGAAATCTATAATAAAAGATATTCAAAATAGCCTACATCCTGCACCTACGGCCAGTTTTAATTTTAATAAACCTAGTGTATGTATAAGAGATAACGTAACAGTGCTTGATGCACCTAGTAACCCTGCAGATGGTACAATGACCAAATGGGAATGGAATTATGGTGATAATGCAGCTATATACACTGGGCAAATACAAGCTCCATATACGTACGCAGCCGCTGGTACATACCAAGTAAAACTTAAAGTTACCAATAGTTTTGGTTGTGTAGATGATACTACTAGAGCATTTACGGTGCATCCTTACCCCGTAGTAAATGCAGGTAGGGATAGTATTATTTTAGAAGGTGGACAAATTGTTTTAACACCCACCGTTACTGGCAATGACCTTAGGTATTTATGGACAGGTAATCCTGCACCATTAAGATTGAGTAATGATACGGTTTTAAATCCAATAGCATCGCCATTGGCCGATATCACGTATTTACTAAAAGTTACGGCAAGAGGGGGATGTTCAGATACCAATAGTGTGTTTGTTAAAGTACTCAAATTTCCATTAATACCAAATACATTTACGCCAAACAACGATGGAGTGCATGAAACATGGGTTATTAAATACTTAGATAGCTATCCTGATGCCAGGGTGCAGGTATTTACTCGTGCAGGACAATTGGTTTTTGAAAGTAGGAGATATGTAAAACCTTGGGATGGAACTTTAAATGGTAAATCTTTACCTTTCGATACATATTATTATATAATAGAACCTGGTACGGGAAGAACACCGATAACGGGGTATATTACGATTGTGAAATAGGGGAAGGTTGAAAGTGGAAGGTTGAAGGTTGTTGAAAATTGTTAGAAGAGTTGAATTTTTGATTGGTTTATTATTTGATTAGGATGCCAGCAAAATGCAAAGCATTTTTTCTTTCCGCCTTTAGTTTATAAAAGAAATTGCAAAAATGGAAAAGTCAAATAAAAACGCCTTTTCGGCTTCTCGGCAAAAAAAATTACAGGTTGAAAGTTGAAAGTTGTTTAGAGGCATCTGTTATCAGTTGTCTGCTAAAAGCGCTTAAAAAAAAGAAAGAGAATGAAAAAATTATTATTAGCCTTTGTTTTTATAACTAGTATTTTGTTTGCAAATGGTCAAGCAAAATCTGCTTACACGCAGTATATTTTAAATAATTATATTTTAAACCCTGCACTAGCGGGAATAGAAAATTATACCGATATAAAAGTGAGCAGCCGCAACCAATGGACGGGTATAAACGGTGCACCTGTTACCACTTATGTGAGCGTGAATGCTCCCTTAGGCAAAACAGATTACAACACCAGTGCAACATCTAACGCTGTGCCAGGGCAAAACCCTCGTGGGCCTGAATATTGGAGAGAATATACAGCACCCGATGCACACCATGGCATAGGATTTATAGCCATGAGTGATAGAGCAGGGTATATTAATCGTTGGAATATTTCTGCTAGCTATGCTTACCATAAACCCCTTGGAACAAAAACAACCCTTGCTGCCGGTTTTAATGCTGGTGTATCTGGTATCAATTTGGATAGAACAAAAGCTACTTTTACAGATGATGGTGTTACAGATTTAGCCCTTGGCTTGGCTGCAGGCGATACCCGAAAAGTAAAGCCAGAATTAGGAGCAGGGCTATGGTTGTACTCTGCAAGATATTTTGTAGGCGTGTCTGTTTTAAACATTATACCTGGTAAAGCTAAGTTTACCTCTGCAGATAAATTTGGCACCTATTTTACCCCTAATTATTTTGCCTCTGCAGGGTATCGTTTTGCATTGGGAGAAGATTTTACAGTGATACCATCCATATCTGCACAATATTGGGAACCACAATTATTAGGCGCCCATTTTAATGCAAAACTGCAATACATGGATAAGGCATGGGTGGGAGGCAGTTATCGCTATTCAGATTTTTTATCTGGTTATTCTGCTATGGCAGGTTTTAATATTTCTAATCTTTTAAATATTGGCTACTCTTACGAAGTGGCTACCAATAGCCGCTTGCGCACTTATACTGGCAATACACATGAGTTTATTGTAGGCTTTACCATTGGTAATAAATATAGCGATGCTTGCCCGAGGAATGTGTTTTGATGAATTTACTGCGCTGCAAACATGTATAGTACTACTTTGAATGTAGTCGCAGCTTGCTAAAATACATTTTACATCTACATCCGTATAAAGAGAAATTTATTTTTTTATTTCAAAATTATCTAAAACAATTTTTTTCTTCTTAAACCGCTTATTAGGTTTGGTATAATTACTTTTCTATATAAAAGTGATTGCAAACACTTTTTATATAGAGAGCCAAGGAGCGTTAAAAGACCTTTTTTGTAAAATAAGATACATTAAATTTTATTATAATTTATAAATTATTTACCTTACATAGCCCTACATATTTTCACTTTTTATTTCTTCATATTTTAAAATTGTATTTATGAACTTAGATCTAACAGCACCAATTATTGGAAAAAAGAATAGTGACATTTATTTACCTGCTATTAAAGCAATGACAACAAAATATGATATAAATACTAAGCAACGCTATTGTTATTTTATGGCAAATGTGTTAGAAGAAACGGGTAATTTTTCTGTAGGAGTAGAGAATATGAATTATACAAATTTTGAAAGAATAAAAGTTGTATTTAAAGGAAGTAGATCTCCCTTGCTTACAAAAAAACTGGTAGGTAACCCTGAGCTACTAGCAAATACAATATACGGAGGAGAGTGGGGGAAGAAAAATCTTGGTAATACAAAAGAAGGCGATGGCTGGAAATATAGAGGCAGGGGCGCTATGCAAACTACTGGCAGAGCGGCTTACGCAGCACTAAGCAAAAAAGTATTTGGCGATAGTAGGTTGCTAGACAATCCAGATCTTATTTTAGAACCATTTACAAGTGTGGAGGCTGCTTGCTTTGAGTTTAATAAAAAAGGCTGTAATGCTTTAGCAGATGCTGGTAGATTTGAAGATTGTGTGATAAAAATAAATGGTGGATTAACAAACTTATCAAGTAGAAGAAAATGGCTAAATAAATTACAAGAAACATTGTAATTGTTTAATGAGATAATTTTTTTTGCAACATTACCGTAAATATTTTATTGTTAATAAGCAATATTAAAAGCCACAACTTTTTTATTTTTAAGAGTTGTGGCTTTTTGTTTGAGGGATTGTAAAGCGGGGTTTTCTTTTGGATAATTATTTTCCGGCTAATACTGCATCAATAACATGTATCACACCATTATCAGCAGCTACATCTGCAGTAGACACCATAGCAGCATTGCCCGCACTGTCCGTTAATTTTACTTTTCCTGCTACTGCAGTAGCGGTTAATTTATCTCCATTTATAGTGGCATAGCTAGCTGTGCCATTACCTGCTTTTATAGCTGCAAGTATATCTTCTGCTTTAATAGTGCCACTTACTACATGGCTTGTTAGCACTTTGCTTAATGCTTCTTTATTTTCTGGCATTAAAAGATTATCCAATGCTGCTGTAGGTATTTTAGAAAATGCATCGTTGGTAGGTGCAAATACAGTAAATGGTCCTGCAGCTTTTAATGTTTCTACAAGCCCTGCACTTTTTAATGCAACTAGTAATGTGGAATGTGATGTAGAAGCCGCTACAACATCTGCTATTGTACCTTCTTGTACTTTATTAGCCATGCTTGAAGCGGGTGAAATACTGGCAGCTGTAGTGGTTTTTACCATTGCTGTTGTAACTTTTTCTTGTGCATAACTCATGCTAGATAATAGGATTAATGTTACCGCCATAGAGGCAGAGGTACACAACTTTTTCATAATAAGAAATTTAAGAAATAAAAAAAATATTTTTGCTGGCTTAAAGATTTACGTAGTGATTTACCAGTTTGCATATTGTATGCCAAAAATATTTTTTGTGCATAACTCCATGGTTGAAATATTGCTTTTTGAAAAAGAAATATTTTACGAAAGTTATGCTAGTGAAGGTTTTTTTTAGACTATTTAAACATATCTATCCGTTTTCTAAAATCATAATAAGAAGCGCTTTCTACAAATTTAATAGGCGTTATTTTATTTTTTTGAAAATAATCATTTACCATTTCTCGCAATAAATCTTTATTGAGCCTACTATTATTGCTTAAATATTTTGATATAATGATTACTAATTTTTTATGTTTTTGTAAACATTCTTCTACTTCATTTCTGCAAGAATCTATAATAGTTTGTGCTTGTTTTTCATGCTCATTTGTAAATGTAAATTGAAAAGGATTGCCACCATATTGATGCAAATTCATTTTAAAGGGATCTCCATTCATGCCATATTCTCTAACCATTTGATGCGCTATTTGTGTAATTTTTTGTAAATCTCCACTTACACCAGTCGTATTGTTTTCTGTACCAAAAATGATAGCTTCTGCCAAATATCCACCAAGTCCTATTCTTATTTGATCTTTTAATAAGCGATAAGTAATAATTTCTTCTGGCAATAATATGTATGCAAAGCCATTGCTTTCGCTATCTACCGTGCGTGTAATAACATATTCGGGCAATACTTTTGCAAACATAATGGCAGCAACTGTGTGCCCTGCCTCATGTACTGCTACAATGGCCTGTAAATCGTTAAGCGTACTTTTGCGCAAAGAATTAATTTTTTGTAAAACCGTAAAATTCGTTTTACTTTTTATTTTTCCGTTTATTATAAAACTAATTTGAAATGCTTCATTCACAAAATCCCACAAAACACTATCTATGTTTTGTAACTTTTCTTCAGAAATATGTAGAATCAATTTGGTGATATTACTTTCTACTAAATTTCTTATAGTGCTTATGATGGGGCGTACACCCTGTGTAGGAAAAACGCCTTCGCTGTACAACATGTCTTTTACGGCTTGTGTAAATTGTATTTTTAATTTAAATTTTTTCTTAGCGGTTTCAGTAATTAGTTTTAAATGTAGATTTATTAATTGTTCAAAATTTTTGTGAGAAAAAGCATGGTATATTAAATGATTGTTTCCTAGGCGGGCAATTTGTTCATTTCTAAATCTAATTTGTAAGGCTGTTTTAATATCAGAGATATTTATTTTTAAAGTGAAACGCCTAAACTCATCTGCATCTATATCTGGGTTAATATTATTGCTCATAGAAAATGCTTCATCTAAATTGCCCACCACAAAAATAAGGCTATGCGATAAATCCATTTTTTTGAATGCATATTCTTCTTCCAATATTTGTGTTATAAAATCTATAATAGATGGTAGGTCGGGCAATGCTTTTATTCTGGATGCTACATCTCTAAAATCTGTAAACACATTGCTATTCATTTCATAAATGCCAGTACAAAATGTATCTGATACCAATATTTCTGCATCTGAGTATGGCACTTTACCTTCGCTTCTGTCTACAGAACTATCTATGTATCCAAAATTAAAAGCGCTTACTACATCATACAATTCTTTTACACCTTTTGTTACAATACCATTTTTTACCTCTACGCCATTTTTCTTTGCAGCAGATAATAGTTGTACCGCTTTTTTTGCTTTGGTAAGATAATAACTATTGCCATCTGGCTCATACATCAATTCCCCACTATCTAGCAAATCCCAAATAATGCGAAGGCTCGTATTGTTTACTTCTTTACCCTGTTCATCTTTTGTTTTGGCAAATTGAAATTCATCTAAAACAATAATTGGGCTAAGGCCACTAAACTGAATAAGTTGGCGAGTGAGTGCATATTTTAAAAACGAACTACTGGCACCAAACTCACCCATATCAAATCGTAATAAAAAGTTTTGGTAATGTAACAACATGCTCAAACGCTTAATCAGCGCTGTCTTTCCACTGCCCGTCATCCCCCACAAATTTATAATAAGTGGTCTCATCTGGTTTTCGGGAAATAACCACCATGGAAGAATAACGTCGGCTAACTCATCAATGATTCCATCAATACCAATAAACTCTTTTTTTAATTGTTTTACGGCTTCATTTAGTAGTGTTCTTTTTTTGTTCAGCGTTTCTTTTGTAGTAGCTACCATTGTAGGTGGATTAAAATTTTATTGCAATAAATCTAAATAAATAAAAATAAATATACAACATAAAATATTTCTGTAATCCCTATATTGTTAACATTTAAATAGATATAAAAAATTTTGGTATTAATTTGTTAATGGCTGCTACATATGGTATTTTTATATATTTAAAAATAAATATAGAATGAATTATATTTATTGACTTACTAAAATGAATGCTTAAAATGGAGTTAACCAATTGGAATGATTATGTAGATAATAATTTATTCTTACATAATGATGGTTTTTTTGAACTACCATATATATCCAACTCTCCAAAGTTGATGGTAGAAAGTGTTTCTAAGATGACCTTTTCTACAAGCCATACATCGCAACATTCTATTGTAACAGACAATGCCCATATGAAAGGTGAAATGCGGTATAGAGCATTGGATGATGGATTATGGTTGTTGGCATCAAATATTCTAATAAGGCAAAATATACTTGCCAAAGCCATGTATAATACTACAGCGCCAAGTAGCTATTATTTTCTTTCGTTTGCTGTTTTCGAATACAAATATCCAAGTGGCATTGCTCCTACAAGTTTTACAACACTTATAAGCACCACTTGCACTTTTTATAAACCCAATACAGAAACAAATACTTTTTTTTATGAGGGTACAGTAGGTAAATTATTTAATATTGCCTTTGATAAAGCTTGGGCAGAAAAAAATCTTGCTTTTAAAAATGCAAAACAAAAAGAAGAAATATATAATTTTTTAAATAACGAAACGGGGTATATAAATTGGTTAGATATAGTGCCTGAAGCAGATAGACTTTCCAAAGAAATGTGGGAAAAATTACATATTACCCCATCGCAAAAAGTAAACGACCTTATTTTAAAAAAACAAACAAAAGAAATAATTATAGATTTTTTTAAAAATGCTTTAAAAGACGATCGCCTAAAAGTATATGAGCCTTTAAAAAATCCTGATTATGCAAATGTGGCAAAGGCAGATAAAATAATTTTACAAAATTTATCAACTCGATTTATTGGCGTAGGGGCCATAGCCAAAGCGGTAAATATTTCCCCTACAAAATTAAAAGTCATTTTTAAATTTGTATTTGGTTTTTCTATGCTGCAATATCATAAAGAAAAAAATATAATATTGGCAAAGCAACTAATTGAAAAATCGGATATGCAAATAAAAAATATAGCTACAACCGTTGGTTTTGAAAGTTCAAATAAATTTTCTGCCGCTTTTAAGAAGCGTTTTGGCATACTCCCTTCCGATATACGAATGAAATAATCTTTCCCCTTCTTTGATTATGCAAAAAATGTCCGAATGGACTATTAAAATGTCTTATTGGACTATTTTCTTGAGTAGTTACTTAGTTACTTTGCATACATAATCAAAAAATTAAGTATCATTAGTAAAAATACTCATCGGGGGGTGAGATTAACTAAAGTCATTGATGTAAGGAGCAATGACTTTTTTTATGTCTATTTATCAGCCTTTTAGTCTAATTTTTAATAATAAATTTTGCCTCTATATCATAAATTTATTATTAGCCCAGCCTTTGTAGCAAATTAATTGGCTATATATTAAATAGGTATCCTGAATTTATTTCTATTTGCATTTTGTATGTTGATTTTTAGTGGTATTGGTTTTAGAGCAAATGCCCAACAGTTTAAACAGCATCTCTGTAGGTGTAACTGAAAAAGTAAGAATAAGTTTTACTGCAATACCCGTTGTGTAGGGCTAAAGTAACTTCTCATTTTAAGGTGTTCAAATTGTTTACAGGCAACGACATCTCTATGCATAGTTATTGAAAAAATCTTTTCTGTCATTTTTGAATGGCGTTTTTTAAATAAAGTTGTCATTGAGTTTTTGATAATGAAATGTTGTGGTAAAATTGCCAGCAAAGTTTTTGGGCTGTGCAAAGGAGGGTTTAATAAGCACGAATAAATTTAGTACAAATGGGAATAAATACTACAAATGTTGAGGCTTAAATCAAAGCCACACTTAAACTCCATATTGGCCATAGGTTTTATTGAGGTTGTTGTTGGGTTACACAATGAATCATTCCACCATTGGCATATAAATTTCTTACGTCAATTCCCACAACTGTTCTTGCTGGGTATAGTGTTTGAATTTTTGCGTTTGCAATGGCATCATTTGGGTCATTATAATTTGGTACCAATACTTTTGTGTTTGCTATGTAATAGTTTACATACGAACCTTTGTAACCTAAATTCGTACCATAAGTTGTTACTACATCATTTTGTGTTAATGGTAATTTTAATAATGTATACATTACCCCATTTTTATTTTTTGAAGCATAAAGTTTGTCAATGTCTGCTTGCTTAACATCATAATATAGTAGGTCATTTTGTGACATTGTTACAATGGTTGTTTGGTTTCCAAATCTTGCAAAACCGTCAATATGCTGGTCTGTTATTTCAAGTCCTGCCACACCGTCTAACCAAATAAAATTTGTTACGCCCAAATATTTTGTAAAAATTTCTTCTGCTTTGGCTTGTGTCATTCCTGCATTTCTATTGCTGTTTAGTATAGCACTTTTTGTTGCCAACAACGTACCGTTTCCATCAATTTCTACTGCTCCACCCTCGTTTGTCATTACAGCATTCAGGTCAATTTTTGTTAAACCTTGGTCTGTGGCAATTTTAGAAGGTATGTTGTTGCAGTTTGAAAATTGAGCTTTATTGCCCCAACCATTAAAACCTCAATCTTCAATTACCAAAGCGCCTGTTTTGTCTTTCACATAAATGGGTCCATTATCTCTTGCCCAAACATCGTCAGTCTGATAAATTTTAAAATCAATATTTGTCATAGGAACACTTGCAGCATTTAACAAACTTATTATTCTTGTTTTTTCAATGTTGTCGTATGCAATGATGTGAACCTTCTCACTTGTTACCAATTCCTTTGTCATCGAAACCCAAGTTGCATCAATTCTATTGCGAAAAGTTACTCCATATTGGTATTGATGTCCCCATTGCAGCCACGTTCCTTCGTGTGGGGAACTTTCTTCTGGTATGGTATACAATATTTCTGTTGTACCTGTACCTGCAGGTGTATTATCTTCTGTTCTACCACAAGATGATAAAATTGTTAATATAGCCATAAGTAAATAATTCATTTTTTGCATTTGTAGGATTTAGTTTATTATTTTTTGTAGAGTAGCGATAGGTCGTTTTTACATTCGTTGGTAAAAAATCCTCTCCATTCATTAATCATTACCTTTTTCGCATTCGCCTAGGAGTGACCAGCCGATGCGATATTAATGATTTCATTTTTATAAACATTGTTTTTCTGTTTTTTTAATTGTTATTTATAATTGGGTCGGCTTATCGCATATCATGTTTAAGCACGCACGAGTGGGAGAGAGGGTGCTTAGAGATGTAGCAGGTACCAACCAAGAGAATTTTTACATAACACTAAGTTTTAGAATAAATCTATTAATTTTTTCCAATGTAAATAAGTACGCTTATGAGCAAAAGCAAAATCCACTGTCCAAGTTTTAATTAGTTTTTTGGAAACTGTTTTGAAATGGCAATTGTCAAAGCCCAAACCATTGCATAACCTAAAAAATAAATGGTTAGTATTTGTAACAATGTTTTTTCGTTGTCAAAGTAGTTTGTAAAGTTGATTATTCCAAGTCCTATTGTTGCAAAAAGCAAGTCGAATGAAACCCAATGCCAACCGCATCTTGTCATTGTCCATTTTTCTCTTTTTTGAAATTTTTTATCATCCCCTTCTGTTGGTTCGTTAACTTTCAGTTCTTTATCTCCCACAAAAGTGTGAATTGAAAATGCTAAAAGTGTCAAAATATTCGCTATCAAAATTGTTATCTCCATTTGTCTAGATTCCTTCTGTTTATGCATTTACTTTAGCCTTGCCAGCAACGAAAATGGCTTGCCGTTGTTGGGTAAATTTGAGTGTCGTTTAACTTATAGCAAGAGCTGAATAAAGATATAAATGATAATGATAAGAAACAAAAGATAAGATAGTGAGGTTTTATTATTTAATTGGCTGTTTGAAAACCAGCTCTAGGCACTCACGGGTTTAAAGATGAGAAAGCATGAGGGTTATTAGTACCAACATGGGCAATCAAATTTTGATTAATCAAAACAATAAAATGTGTAGAAAAAACCAAAAAGATCATTTGTCCTTACCTTACTTCAGGTTCTAATAAACCTGATGCCTGAATTAAATAACCGGCTATACCACCTAAGTCTGGAAAAACAGAATATTCATTAATATTTGCCATATCCAAAAAATCGATAGCGGCGGGAATTATTGCATTATTAAGAATTATCTTTTTAATTGCATTTGGAAATTTTGATTCAATGGGATCTGTTGAATCATCGTGAACCGTAAATGTTCCCCGTTGGGCAGTAATTCTGTCATTATGAAAAATGGGTTCGATGGCGATAGGCGAATTAGCCGCAAATGGTCTTTTGTGAAAATAAATACTTGAAAAAGGAAAAGCTTGTTCCTCATTTGGCAACCTAAGAATGGTATTTTTACCAGCATGTAGATTTAGCTTTAATGGATTTAACAGATAGAGTGCTGCATTTTTACCTGTTGAGAACTTTTTGTTATAATAGGCGGCAAAAAAAAGAGCAATTCCAAATGTTTCTGTCCAGTCTAGTAATCGGGTAGGTATTCCATAATGTTGCATGTCAAAAAGTGTTTCCCATTCACTCTCTCTGTTTTTAAATGATTTATCTGCAAATCTTTTAAATTTATGAAATAACTCCTGCTCTTTCTGTAATCCTTTACTATATCGTAATAGAGAGGGTAAAAGATAAAAGTCTTCATTACTATGCCCTCGGTACCATAACACTTCGGGGTTACCCAACTCCGCTTTTGCTTCCTTTACATTTTGCAGAAAATCTTGCCATAATTTTAATCTTTCTATTTCTGATATACCAATTATACTCATGATATAAGTTTTAAAATTTGATGTATTTTAATAATACAAATTAGTGTAATATGTTGAGAAAACGAAGTATGCCATTAATTATTTTAATTTTTATCAATCTTGCATTTGCATAAGCATGGTGTGTTGAACAGTTGCTTCATTATTAATGCTTCCTTTTTTTAGCAATAGTTTTTATAATTTTATCGGCTGGTTGAAAAACAAGCTTTGGTACTTAGGGCGGGGAAGATGGGTGTTTACAGTGTTGCCAATAACAACGCAGGCTTAGAAAATCTTTTGTCTTTGTTGGCATTTCAAATCTACAAAAATTATTTGTGTTGTAGATTGATTTATTGTAGGGCCCAACGCTAGCGAATATATGCAGCGTATAAAATATGAGAAGGGTATATGTGTCTCGCACAAGGTTTATAATCATTTGCCGTACAACTTGTACCGCCTTATGGGGTAGAAAGCCAACTCACAAAACCTTCGCATCATTTCTAAAGTCGGCATCTGCTCCATTATGGGAAAAATGAAAAGTACAAAAGCGACATTGGAAAACTTCTGCCCTAACCAAAACCTAATAGCTAACTGGTGCTCATTGGGCTTCCTTCCGCCATACTTGTACAAAACGCAATCCTGCTGCCCTTTATTTATTTCCCAAATAGTTTGTCAAAGAAAGGACTGTGCCTGTTTTTTGCAAATTCTAAAAGTTGTCTAAAAGTGAATACTTCAAGATGTAAGTTTTCCTTAGGATTTATTTTGAAGAAAGTTCCAAATGGAGTCCTGTCCCAACCTTTACCGCTATTATATTCAATTAATGGTTTTGGAATAATATCAAGAATAATAAATCCAAATTTTGGAGTAGTCTTGTCCAAAATAACTGGGTTGCCTTTATAATTCTTCTTATCTGGCTTGTATAAAAATTCATCGAAATATTTTCCCACAAGTTCTGAAAAATCCCAACGATAATCAGTTTTGTTTTTTTGATGAGCAACTTCACCTGGTCTTTTGAATTCAAATATTACCATTGAATTTATTTCGCCACTACTTTTGTCGCCAAATCCAATAGGATTATCAAACATTTGAGGGTTGTCAATCATAATTAAATCACTCTCTTTATTACTCTTTTTCTGGGAGAATGAAGTTATAGATTTATCAGAACCAATGAATTTATAATTTATGAAGCGTTCATCTAGTAGCCATAAATTGTGGTTTTCATAGTTGACTTCATTATTTGTTAACCCTAACGGAAAAATTATATTATGTACGTCTTCTTCTAACTTATAATCACCATTTTCGTCAGCATCGAGAAATTTGTCAAATAATTCAATTATTGCTTTTCTTCTTGTCATATAGTCAGCCAAACTATCAATATCGTAGGCTGTTTTTTCTTGAATATCTTTTTTTATTTTTTGAATTGTTTCTTCATTAATTTGTTTATTTTGAATAAAGTCTTGTAAGTTTTTCTCAACATTTTTTCTTGCGATAAATGATATCTTATATAAAAATTCTTCTTTTCTGTCATCACTTAAATTAGGAGGTATAGACTTTAATATTTCAGGCTTTTGCAGAAAACTACGATATCTATTTGCTTTTTCAATTATATAATTTGAAATTTCATTAACACTTTTTTCTTGGGCATCTTTTACGTGTAATTCATATTGCTCTTCTATTTCTTTTATTAATTCTTCCTCTATTTCTTCAAATGAAATTAAATCAGAGTATTCAAATAATTTGTTTTCTTTTTCTTGTGGGATAGAAAAACCATTTCGAACTTTATAAACATACTTATTTAGATATTCAGAAACTACATATACATCTAGAAAAAAATACTGTCCATTCTGATTTAGTGGGTAACTAAACAAACCATTTATTTTTCCAATATTTTTAGGTTGTCCAACTACTCTTGAATTTGCACAGTAGTATATGTAATTTATTTTTCTATTTCCTTCTTTAAGTGTTTTAGTAAAATAAGCCTTAAATGAATATTCTCCAACTTTAAATGTCCTCTCTTTTTCTTTTGAAACTTTTTCAAAAAGTTCATTAATTATTTCTCCTTTTTTATCGTCTGTGTCAA
>JAYSWO010000084.1:0-5716 GCA_043717975.1 Ferruginibacter sp.
TTTTAAGATTGCCAAAGATAAAAGAATGAAATCAAAAAAGATTTATGTTTTACCCCATTAAATTCACATTTTTGCCTGTAAATGGCATTTGAAACAAAAAATATAGGCACCGAAGCGGCTTTTAGAAAGATAAAACACTATTGCGCCTACCAAGAGCGTGCCCATGCCGAAGTAAAGCAAAAGCTGTATGGCTATGGCTTGTATAAGAATGAAGTAGAGCAATTAATAAGCCAATTGATAGAAGAAAACTACCTAAACGAAGAGCGTTTTGCCATTGCCTTTGCTGGAGGCAAATTTCGCATAAAACAATGGGGCAAAACCAAAATAAAATACGAGCTGGCGCAAAAGCAGGTAAGCGCTTATAATATTAAAAAAGCACTGGCTAGTATTTTGGATGAAGATTATGAAAAAACGCTTGCTAAAATTACGGCTGAAAAACTAAAAACCCTGTGCGGAGAAACAAATATTTTCACCAAGAAAAGTAAGTTGCAAAATTATTTGGTGGGGAAGGGGTACGAGTTTGATGTGGTGGGGAGGGTGGTGAATTCAATATAAATTGTTTTAGATCAAAATAGGGTTAAACCTGTTATCTTATCATTCCATTATAAATTCCAAATAGTAAGTATAGGAAACAGCTACTTAAAATACGGTAATTTTTGGAATGTACTCCAAAAATTAATGGTAAAATTTGGAGTTGATGTATTAAAATTACCAAGCTAGAAAGAAGACCTACATGAAAATCAATTTGTAAAATTACATTTCACCACAATTTCCACTGCAAAGTTTATAAACTTTATGTGAAATCATTACATAGAAAGAACTACAAATTGTTAGATAGTAATCTATTAGAATATAGTTGAAGTTTATATTATATATTTATACATCTAAAACTAATTTTATGCAAGTAGAAAACGATCAAGACATTACAAGTAATCCGGCGTTGAAAAACAATCCTCAGTATTTTGGGTCTTTTTTAAACTATTTTAAAAACAAAGATATTGTAGGCCCAATTGCTGAAAAGGCAGCGAGGAATTTTAAAATAAAACTAGAGAATAAAATCAACTCGCAACAGCGTATTCACTACTTTGCCATAGGTCATAGTTTTAAACAAATCGATTGTAAAACCATATTTAATTATGTGTTAGACGATGCTGAGAAAGATAGTTTTCCTACAAAGTTTTTATCATTACAAGAAAATAAATTTGATATTGAAACAGATTTATACAAACTACTAGATACTATTAGAAATATTAATAGTCATTACATACACGACTATGAAAAAATGAAAGAGGCACTTTCGCCTGCCATTGTACAATTTATTACAGAAAGCTTTGAGCTAGCGCTGATTCAAACATTCATAAAAGAAAAGAGGATAAAAGAACTACCAACTGATGAGCAGCTAAAAGCTTTAATGCTTAGAATGTTTTACCCAAGAGAAAGATTTACAATTAAAAATACAAGGCTAGATGCAACTGAAAGAAAAATAAAGCAAGATGAATTAAATAATAAAAAAGCAGAAATATATGCCATGGGTAAAGCCTCGCTTATTGAATATATTTTATTCATACATGTAGCCAAGGCTTTTGATTGGAGTATAAATAATGAGTATGATATTTTCAAAATAAACGAAGGGAAGTATTTATCGTTTGAAGGCTCATTGTTTTTAATAACAATGTTTCTATATAAAAATGAAGCCAACCATTTAGTACCAAAAATAAGTGGCTATAAAAGAAATATGACAGATGAAGAAAAAAGTAAAAGATATTTGTTTACTTTTTTCTCAAAAAAATATACTAGTCAAGATGTAGATGCAGAAGAAAACAATTTGGTAAAATTTAGAGATTTGGTGCAATATCTTAACCATTACCCATTACCATGGAGCAAAGAGCTAGAACTTACAAGCTCTGTACCTAGTATGACAAATGCATTGGAAGATAAAATTATACGAATGGAGATAAATCGTTCCTATCCTGATTATGCCAATAATGAACGTTTTTTATTATATGCCAAATACAATATTTGGGGAAGAAAATATTTTGGCAAAAAACTAGAAACAGCTTATTTAGATGCACGATTTACTAACAAGGAAATAGATGCATTTAACCAAGAAATACACGAAGACTTACATATAAAAAAGTTTAAAGAAGAAATAGAAAAAGCGCCTAGCCCACTACGTTATAATCCTAAGGAAGATACTTATAAAATATTTGTAAAAAAATATGTGCTTACCAAATACTTGCCAAGCAAAGAAGGCTACGACAATTTTCGAAAACATTATTTTGAAAATGAAGAACTAATAGCATTTGAAAAGAAAATACAAATAAATAGAAATACAGAAAAGCTACAACTTAGAATAAAGCACAATCTTTTAATACAATCTTATGGGCGTAATGAAGATAGGTTTTTAGATTTTGCAATGCGCTACCTAGCAGAAGAAAAATATTTTGGTGCAGATGCTACTTACAAATGTTATCAATTTTATAGTACTGCAGAGCAAAATCATTATCTGAATAATGAAACAGATGGCTTTAAAACAACCAAAACAAAAAAAGAAATAGACGATTTAAAATACCATGCAGGTAAGTTGGTACATTTTACTACTTATGAGCAGCATTGTATGCATTACCCCAATTGGGATATGCCATTTGTACAAGAAAATAACTCAATCGCTGTAAAACTATTATTGAATGATAAAGAAAGAATTGTAACAGTACAAAGAAACCTTATTATTTATTTTTTAGAAGATGCATTGTACAATGAAAAAGAAAAAGCAGGCTTGGGTAGAAAATTATTGAACGATTATTTGCTCATACATGAAGCAGCATTTGCACAGCAGCAGCAAACACTAGAGCAAAATGACAGCATAACGGTAGCGCAAAAAACAACCTTTAAGAAATTGATGCCTAAGCGTATGCTACACCACTACGCACCCGCTGCAACTGCACCTACACATAATATGAGTGCGTTTGCACAACTTCTGCATAAGGCGGAGATACAAGAAGAACGCTATAGAGATTTACTTAAAAAAGCCATAGATGAAGATAACAGAGAAAACTTTTTAAAGAAAAACAAGGGCAAGAATTTTAAATTTAGGTTTATAAAAAAGGCATGCCATTTAATGTATTTTAAAGAAACGTACAACAACCAAAAAGAAATAGAAGGGCATCATAAAAAATTTCATATTACTAAAGATGAGTTTAACGATTTTTCTAGATGTATGTTTGCTTTTGAAGAAAATGTACAGTACAAACATTTCTTACACGATTTGTTTGAAACAAAAGGCTTTTTTGCAAATGAGGAATTTAAAAGACTATTTACGAGTTGTACAACACTACATGATTTTTATAACAAAACAAAAGTAGCTTATAAAAAATGGTTGGAAAGCAATACTACCACCCAAGCCGATAATAAATACACGCTAGAAAATTATAAACCCCTTTTGAGAATAAGATGTTTTTTATAAACGTGGGGCATTTTATAGGCTACCTAAAAAGTATAGGGCAGCTACAAACACACAATGATATTATACAATACCGGGCATTGCAAAACGAGCCATACCTAATAGCTGATTATTATTACAAACCCACCCTTGCCAAAGAAGAGTATAAAACCTGTGGCAAACTTTACAACAAGCTACGCAGCTGCAAACTAGAAGATGCGCTACTGTATAAAATGGCATTTACCTATTTGCAAAAAGATGAACACTTAATAAAAAATGCAGAAACAAAAGTAGAAGATATACTTACACAAGACCTACAACTAGCCATAAAAGCCAAAGACGCTGCCGATAATTATATACTTACTGTGCCATTTAATAAAATAGATGGCTATGCAGAGCTACTAGCTAATAAAAATAAAAACGAAGGCAAGCGTAGCGATTACCTCGGTATGCTGCCCAATTTTTTAAAGGCAAATAGAATTGTAAAAGGCAAAGACAGCAATGGATACAAAACATATTTGCAAGGCAATATTAGCTATGCCAACTTAAATACGATAAACGATTATGTAATAAATGAATCAGTAAGGTTTAGCAAAGTGCTGATGAATATTGAAAAATATTTTATACTAAAAGATAAAACCACATTGCAACTTGATAAAAATGGCGCTCTCAAAAACAGAATAGAAAATAAAGATATTGTAAGCCTTACACAATTTTCTACCGTATGGAAAATATGGAAAGTAGGTAAAACTATTGCAGATAAAGAAGATGTAAATTTTAGAAACAGTGCCTACCATTTTAACCTGCCTATTGATAACACGTACGAAAATGTATTAAAAGCGATAGAGCAAAAATTTATACAAGAAGAAATAATGGTGAAGCATAACAACTACGCCGACTTACCTATAGCCGTGCAGCAGGTGTGTGAGCAATTTTTAAATGTGCTGCACAACAACCTATACCTTGGCATATACGTAAAAACCGATAACGAAAAAATAGAAACCGTAAAAGCAAAATATATAACTGATGTGGTGAATAAATATGCAAAATAAAAAGCTAAAAAAGTATGTAAAGTATTATTTCTCTTACACATATACAGGGTTAGTTGTTACTGCCCTGATTTTGTAGGGTGAACACAACCAATGGGCCTTATTGGAGATTGGAGTAAAAGTTGTTACTGCCCTGATTTTGTAGGGTAAACACAACAAAAATCCAATTATAGAAAGTATTGTAGCTGTTGTTACTGCCCTGATTTTGTAGGGTAAACACAACGTTAAGCATGTTTTAGTTCCTCCTCGCTTTGTTGTTACTGCCCTGATTTTGTAGGGTAAACACAACGTTAATATGTTTTTTGTTAATACATTTGATGTTGTTACTGCCCTGATTTTGTAGGGTAAACACAACTCCACATATCATATTCAGTTGAAAAGTATGGTTGTTACTGCCCTGATTTTGTAGGGTAAACACAACTTGTATATACTTCTGCTTACAAATTTTTTTGTTGTTACTGCCCTGATTTTGTAGGGTAAACACAACTTATAACTCCATGGCACAGGCTGCATACTCCGTTGTTACTGCCCTGATTTTGTAGGGTAAACACAACACAAGACCCGTAATCGTTGCCCACTGCCCTGTTGTTACTGCCCTGATTTTGTAGGGTAAACACAACATAGCATTGCCACTTGTTACTACACAACCTGTTGTTACTGCCCTGATTTTGTAGGGTAAACACAACTTTAAGGCACGCCCGTCTAGTACTTGCTCAGTTGTTACTGCCCTGATATTGTAGGGTAAACACAACTTCTTTTTCTTTTTCCCAATTTTCCCAATTGTTGTTACTGCCCTGATTTTGTAGGGTAAACACAACTTGAAGGAAAGGCGAGAATCGATATTCGTAGTTGTAGCTGCTTTTATTTTCATAAGTAAACACAACGAAAACAAGGCGGACGCCGCCACCCGCAGTTGTAACTGCCCTAATTATGTAGGGTAAACACAACTAGATATCCACTATGTGTAGAGAACAATTTGTTGTTACTGCCTTAATTTTATAAGGCAAACACAACAATAATTTTAAGGGATTTAAAACCGTGGCAGCCTTTTTATCTCTGAGGCGGAGGGCTATATAAAAAGCGGAGAAAATATCATCAATCCATTTTGGCTCAATAATTGCAATACACTTCGAAGAATTGGAAAACAGCGTATTTCGACTAACCGATTTCACGACAAGCCTTTTGGAACTGTTATTCTCGCCAGCCACCAATTCTTCTATTTCCTAAT
>JAYSWO010000085.1:0-14734 GCA_043717975.1 Ferruginibacter sp.
GAATCGGCATAGGTTTGGCGCACATTTTTTTGCCGCATCAGCTTGCCCATTACTGCTTGGTTTACGAGGTCGTTAAAATAATATTCCTCGTTCATACAAGTAAGTATAGCCTTGTATATTTCTTCGGGGTCTGTGGTTTTGGTAAGGTAGGCGTTGGCGCCCATTTCCATCATTTTGTTTATCATTTGCTGATCGTCGTACATGGTAAGTACAATAATCTTTATGCTTTCGTATTCTTTGCGCAGTAGTTGTAGTGCATTTATACCATCTATTTCAGGCATGCGAATATCCATCAGCAATAAATCGGGCAGCTTTACCGATATTTTGTGCATCATATCCTTACCATCTTCGGCTTCCCACAATAGTTTTAGGTTTTCCTTATCGCTTAGGGCCATTTTAATGCCGTCTCTAAAAATTTTATGATCGTCTGCTATTGCAAATTTTATTAGGTGGTCGTTGGCCATGTGTATTTATCGTAATATCTGTCTATTAATAAAATGCTTTTAAAGCTTTAAATAATTGCTTAACCACAAATGGCACTGGTACACTCCAATAAAAATCATTGGTGAAAACCTGCTTTTGCCGTCAGGCAGATTCGTCTTATTAGTGACTAAAACAAATTAACCCTGTTAATTGTAATTTATTCGGAGCTCCCATTAGCCACACAAAATTAAAACCCCAACCTTTCTTTTTAGTTAAATATCTTTTTTTTAATACCTCAAGGCCCCAAAAGATATCCACGATTGTTAAAAAATGTGTATAAATGTACATTTTTAGTAAAAAATACTGCGTAAATTTACTTTTATTGAATAGTAAAATTACGGCAAAATGTTCGTATATTTGCTTTCTAGCACAGGTTAATATATTGTTAATTTTAAATTAAAGTATTTATAATGTATGTTTTATTATAGTTCGTATAAATACTTTTTAAAAGATATCGATTGCGTATAAATACGTATGTAGGTACGTTTGTATTCAAACCCTTAATAAATTATTAAAAACTTTTTACTATGTTACAAGAATTAAATGGTTTAGTGGAATTATTAGTTTCTTTTTGCTAAATAAATCATATATATTTGAGCAAAATATAAGAATCTGAAAAATATTTCCATAGTAACCTTCTGCATTGAATTACTACCTTTACTTTTTTGCTTTATTTTTATAAAAAAAATAAAGCAAAAAAGTTTAAAGGTATTTTTTGTTTACACCATTTGTTTAGCAATCTTTGTATTTGGTAGCATATACGCTTTACATTTTCTAAAATCAAAATCTATTTATTTTGATTTAGTTAGGTTCTATATATTAATAGAGTACGTATTGTTTGCTGTATTTTTCTATAATGTCTTGAAAAATAAAATCGCTAAATACATCATTTTATCTTCTATAATCCCTTTCTGGATTTTCTCCATTTATATTTATTTAACAACCGATAGTAAGATATTTAATAGTAATCCAATTCTATTACATTTTCTAATTTTTATTATTGTTTTGTTGTTTTACTTTTTAGAAAAGGTAAGGAACATTACTATAACTCCTTTACATAAATCTATAGAATTTTGGCTTTGTGTAGGCTTGTTCATCTACTTTACAGGCAATTTCTTTTATTTAGTTTTTTTAAATTCAACAAAAGATGTAAAACTAATTGGTCAAATGAAACTTGTAAACACAATAGTTACTTTTACCAAAGACATTATCCTCGCTCTTGCATGGCTAGCTCATGAACGCACAGAAACAGATGCAGACATAATAAAATTCCCTAACGGTTTAGGTTTAGATGATGATTTACCTTTTACGAAACCAAACCACGCTTAGCCCCATGTTTTTTTTACAAGTAACAGATGCCGCGGTTTCAGGCAAAATAATGATATTTGGTACAGTAGGTATGCTACTACTGGCTATGGTATTGGTGGTATTTGTAACCATACACCAGCGCAGGGTAAATGGGCTCAATAAACAACTACTCCGTGTAGAGGAAGAAAAGCAAGCTGCCATGTTAAAAGCTAGTATACAATTTCAAGAAGAGGAGCGCTTGCGCATAGCCGCAGACTTACACGACGATGCAGGCCCACTACTTGCTACTGTGCGGTTGTACCTAAACGACAACCTCGTAAACCAAGAAAAAGCCCAACAAATACAAAGCATTCTTAGTGCCAAGCAAATAATAGACGAAGCCATTATGCTTATACGAAACATTAGCCACAAGCTAATGCCACCAACGCTAAAAAACTTTGGGCTAGAAAGTGCTACCAACGATTTGTTTCAAAAAATAAATGGAAGCGGCGTTATAAAAGCAAGTGCCCGTTTTCACGAATATAAAGAGAGGCTTACTACCGAAAACGAAATGCTTAGCTTTAGGGTTATACAAGAGCTCGTAAATAATATTATAAAACACAGCAGCGCAGGTTTTATTCACCTTACCCAAAATATTGCCCAAGAAACTATTTTTATACGCATACACCACGATGGTAAGGGCCTACTACAACCCGAGTTTGAAAAACTAAAATACATGGGTAGCGGGCTTGGTATAAAAAACATTGCCAGCCGTATGCGGGTGCTCAATGGTAAAATAACATTTGAAATAGACGAAAGCAAAACATACTACAAAGTTACTCTGGAGATACCAAAGGATGATGGGCAGAAGCGGGAAGGTTGAAAGTTGAAGGTTGAAGGTTGAAAGTTGAAGGTTGAAAGTTGTTGAAAATTGTTGACGGTTGTTGAAAGAGTTGAAGGGGGTTGTGGTCTGTCGTCCGTGGTCTGTCGTCCGTAGTCTGTCGTCCGAGGTCTGTCGTCCGTGGTCTGCCATCCGTAGTCTGTTGTCCGTGGTCTATCATCCGTAGTCTGTCGTCCATACCAAATAATAAATATAAATTGATAAATAGATAGTGGTAAATTGCCAATATGTTGGAAGATATAAAAATAGGAATAGCAGACGATCATAAAATTTTTCGCAAGGGCGTTATACTTTCTATGCGCCAATACACCAATATTAAGTTTGTTTTTGAAGCAGAAAATGGAGAGGAGCTAATGGCGCAGATACCTGAGCACATGCCAGACATTATACTCTGCGATCTAAAAATGCCTGTAAAAGATGGCATAGACGCTACCAAAGCCATTACAAAACAATACCCAGGCATAAGAGTGATCGTGCTTACGATGTACGAAGATGATCGCTTTGTAGGTCACCTAATGGATTGTGGTGCTGCGGGATATTTGCTTAAAAACACCGAGCCTGCAGAAATATACAAAGCCATAAACGATGTGAAACGTACAGGGTTTTACCTTAGCCCTTTTGTGAATCGTATTCTTATTAAGAAAAACTATAGTAAGCAAAAATTTGCCCCTTCACTAAATACCGAAGCTGTACTAAGCGAAAGAGAAAAAGAAGTACTCACCCTTGTAGCCATGGAATTTACCGCCTCCGAAATAGCCACCAAAGTAAGCATCAGTGCCCGCACAGTAGAAGCTATAAAAGACAGACTGATGGAACGCTTTGGTGTGAAAAATTCTGTGGGCTTAATTTTTTATGCCATGAAGAATAGGTTGCTCGAGTAGTGTAAAGTTGAAGCTTGAAAGTTCAACGTTTCTCAAGTTTAAATTTTATTATAGACCTTGAATGTACCAAACCTTGAACTTTAAACCTTGAACCTTCAATTTAAAACAGCCCAAACAACTGCGCATCTATCCCACTAATAATTTGCCCAAGGTGGTCTTCGTTTTCAGCAAATTTATTTGTATCGGCATCAATGATGAGGAGCTTGCCTTCTTTGTAACCATCTATCCAGCTATTGTAATAGTCGTTAAGTTTTTTCAAATAATCTAAGCGTATATTTTCTTCATACTCTCTACCTCTTTTTTGTATTTGAGATACCAGTGTAGGCACCGATGCTTTTAGGTAAATTAATAAATCGGGTGGTTGTACCATCGATTTTAAAGTTTCAAAAAACTTGTAATAGTTTTCAAAATCTCTTTTGCCCATAAGCCCCATATCGTGCAGGTTTGGTGCAAAAATATTTGCATCTTCGTATATGGTACGGTCTTGTATTACCGTTTCTGTACCACGCTGTATTTCTAACAATTGGTTTAGCCTGCTGTTTAAGAAAAATATTTGTAGGTTAAAACTCCACCTTGGCATGTCTTCATAAAAATCATTTAAGTATGGGTTGTGGTCCACATCTTCAAACTGCGGTATCCATTTATAATGCTTGCTTAGCATTTCGGTCAACGTTGTTTTGCCTGCTCCAATGTTACCAGCAATAGCAATATGTTTCGGTTTTTTTATCTTAGCCATGAGTTCTAAAAAAGTTATTTTATACGGATAACGAATGTAAGGGTATTTATCATTATCTATTTATTATTTATCATTTATTATTTATCATTTTTTCGGTTTGCAGGGAGCCTATTACTCAACATTGAACCCTGAACCTTCAACCTTCAACCTTGAACTAATAAACCATCCCCATAGCCTCCCTTACCAATCGCATGGTTTCGTTTGCACTTTTATTGGCTTTTGCTGCTCCTTTTTCTAATATGTCTTTTAATGCTTTTTCATTGTTTAAAAGATCCTGGGCTTTTTGCCTTATGGGTGCTATAAAAGTTACCATATCTTCTGCCAAGTCTTTTTTTAAATCGCCATAGCGTATGGTTGTTTCATTAAAATCTGCTGTGTATTTGTCTATTTTATCTTGTGGACTAACGAGCTTTAGTAGCGAAAAAATATTTTGAATAGATTCTGGCATGGCACTATTCTTCTCAGTAGGCGCTACATCGGTTACGGCTTTCATTACTTTTTTACGAATAGTGGCATCATCATCAGCCAGATAGAGTGTGGCTGCTTGGTTTTCACTTTTACTCATTTTGCCAGTATTGTCTAGCGAGGGTACTTTTACAAGTTCTACATTATAATTAAAAGCTTCTGGTTCTGGAAAAATATCTCCATACCTAAAATTAAAACGATTGGCAAAAGTGCGGGCCATTTCTAGGTGCTGCTCTTGGTCTTTACCCACAGGCACATAGCTAGCACGGTGTATCATAATATCAGCCGCTTGTAGTACAGGGTAGGTGAGTAGGCCTGCATTAATGTTTTCCGGATTCTGGCGTGCCTTGTCTTTAAAGGTTACTGTTTTTTCCAGTTCGCCTTTATATGCAAGCATATTTAAATACAAATACAATTCTGCCGTTTCTCTTATATGGCTTTGGCAATAAAAGGCAGCTTTGTCAGGGTCTAAACCGCAGGCAATATTTTCTGCCACTACTCTATATACATTGGGCTTTAGCTCTTTTGTATCTGGGTGTGTGGTAAGGCTATGCAAGTCGGCCACCATAAAATAACATTCAAATTCATCTTGCATTTTTACGTAATTGCGTATAGCACCAAAGTAGTTACCCAAATGCAAAAACCCCGTGGGTCTTATGCCGCTCATCACTATTTTTTTACTCATAGAAAAAGGTTGTTCGCTCATGTGGCGAAGATAAAATAAAAAAGCCC
The DNA here is from genome assembly GCA_043717975.1 of Ferruginibacter sp. GTDB lineage: Bacteria > Bacteroidota > Bacteroidia > Chitinophagales > Chitinophagaceae > Ferruginibacter. The sequence goes on from JAYSWO010000085.1 coordinate 5,486, forward strand.
CTAAATCCCCTCCCGCAGAAAAAAGCGGGACAGGCGGCAGGACTTTTACACTCTAATACCATAAATTTCTTTTCTAATTTTAGAAAAATGGCTTTCGTTTTGTTTTTGCTTTCATTTCAAATCAGAAAACATGCTTATTTTAATATTGCAGTAATAAATTATTTCTCTCCGTCTATGTAAAACATAATACTCAGTATTTGTAAAGCTTTACATTTGTATTAATTATTTTCAACGGTACAAATTATGGATCCATTAAAAATTCTTCAGCTAGAAAACATTAAAAAAAGTTATTACTTAGGCAAGCAAGAATTGCCGGTGCTTAAAGGTATAACGCTTGATATTTCTAAAAACGATTATGTAGCACTCATGGGGCCGAGTGGTAGCGGTAAATCTACCCTAATGAATATTTTGGGCTGCTTAGATTCGCCTACGGGTGGGCGCTACACACTAAATGGAAAAGATGTAAGCGGTATGGAAGATGATGATTTAGCTGCTGTGAGAAACAAAGAAATTGGTTTTGTATTTCAACAATTTAATTTATTGCCAAGGCTTACAGCTGCAGAAAATGTAGCGCTACCATTAATATACTCTGGTGTAAATAAAAAAGAAAGAATAGAAAGGGCAGAGGCTGTTTTAGCAAAAGTGAGGCTAGAAGATAGAATGCACCACAAACCAAATGAATTGAGCGGTGGTCAGTGTCAGCGTGTGGCTATAGCTCGGGCACTTATAAACAATCCTGCTATTATTTTGGCTGATGAGCCTACGGGTAATTTAGATTCGAAAACATCGCATGAGATTATGGAAATACTTGGAAAATTGCATGAAGATGGCAATACGATTGTACTCGTAACACACGAAGAAGATATTGCTGCTTTTGCAAGAAGAGTAATAAGATTGAGAGATGGATTGGTGGAGAGTGATAAATTGAACGCTCAGTTGGCAGTGAGCAGTTAGCAAAGAGCAAATAGTTCAAAGTTGAAGGTTCAAGGTTCAAAGTTTTTCAAGTTTGAATTTTGTTATAGACCTTGAGGTTTCAAAACATTGAACCTTAAACTTTGACCCTTGAACATCCTTAAGAATTTTCAACAACTCTCAACTTTTTAATATGTCCTTTAAAATTTATACAAAAACTGGCGACCTAGGCAAAACAAGTTTAATAGGTGGTACAAAAGTATTAAAGAGCAATCTGCGTATAGAAAGCTATGGTACTGTAGATGAATTAAATTCTTATATCGGCTTGTGTAATGATTTAATAAAAGATGCCCATTGTAATACGATTTTAAAAGAAGTGCAAGATCGTTTGTTTACTATTGGTTCATCGTTGGCGTGCGATCCTGATAAAGAGCCATTGATGAAAATTCCTGATTTGCTGGAAGATGATATTGTATTTTTAGAAAAAGATATAGATAGAATGATGGAGATTCTGCCGCCAATGAAATTTTTTATTCTGCCGGGTGGCCACCCTACTATATCTACCTTGCATGTAGCACGCTGTGTATGTAGACGTGCAGAGCGCATATGCGTGCACTTGCAGCAGGAAGACATTTTTGTAGAACCTCTTGTAATAAAATATTTAAATAGATTGAGTGATCATCTTTTTGTGATGAGCCGATATGCTGCACATTTATTGGGTGTAGAAGAAATACCTTGGGTGGCTAGGGTGAGGGGGTAAAGACGTTGAAGGTTGAAAGTTGAAGGTTGTTTTAGGTTCAAGGTTTAAAGTTCAAGGTTCAAAGTTTTAAAAGGAGAAGCGTATTTTATAATTTTATTTTGGATTTGCGGGTGGTGCAACTTTAAGAGAATCTGAGATTGGAATAATGGCTTTTAAGGAATCTGGTTTTGCAGTGCCAGCAGGTGTCATCTCCGTTTCTTCTTCTTCTGTAGCATCATCATCTGTGTCATCATCATCTAACTTAGCGGCTATATTTTCTTTAGCACCGGGCACATATTTTACAGTAACCAAATCTTTTGATGGAATAGAAAATACCGAAGTCGCAATGGGTGCAAATTTTACACTGTTGGCCGTGTATTCAATAGACTTATTTCCCTTTGTGTAAATATATTTCATTACCAAGCCAGGTATGGGTGCAAACAAAGGCTCAGCAGCAGCAAGCGCTTTGCTTTTTAAACCGGGTAAAAAATAAGCAGTTAGTTTGGTACTGTCTTTAGTAGTAATGATGGCTTTGATACACAACTTATCTAGTATTCTAACCGTATCTTCTTTATATACATCACAACGAATGCTATCATATTTTGCATTGAATTTTTTCCATTCCTTTGCATTCAAATACATTTTTAATCTATCCTTGCCAGATTCTTTTATTATAGTTACATTTTTTGTTTTTAGCCCTTTTTTATTGTTGTAAAAAATACTTTGCATGCGCATAAGGCTTACCAAACGCAGGCGTACAATATCATTTTTTACGAAGGCTGTTTTCAATCCGCCGTTATAGGTTTCGGCAATGTCGTTTACTTTATCGCCTTTTACTACAATGGCATAAGAAATTACAAATTCTTTTGCATTGGGTTTTACTTCCTTTATATTTTTTTTTGGCGATTGTGCTTTTGCTATAAACGACAATGAAAGCATGCACATAAAGCAGATTGCTTTAAAGAATAAAAACGATTTTTTCTTGTATGTTTCTAATACCATTTTATCTGCTAAATATTTTAAGCTACTAAAGAATAAAATATGAATTATTTGTACAAAATAAAGTTGCCGAGGTCGATAGGGTCTAATGGGTTTACATTGGCATTTGGATTAAAAAAATCTGCATCTGCCTTTTTCCATTTTTCTAATTTTTCTCTTTGTTTTCTTGCACGCCTTGTAGGCTTGCCACTTTTTTTGGTCTTATACATTTTCTTCATCATACCACCCATACCTTCGGTAATGGTGATAGATGCATAATCGTCAATGGTAATTTGTGTAGCTACAGGATTGTCTACTCTCAAAAATTCAGGCAAATTGCTTTCATTAAAAGAAGCAAATGTGGCAAGGTAGTCATTATCAACAATAGTAAATTTGCTGCCATTAATTAATAATTCTGTAGGTGTGGCAATAGGAGTAGTAGTTGCTGAAGAAGCTCCAAAAAACATTTTTCGTTTGCCATCACTACCGCTACCAAATTTATTTTTTTTGTTGTAATTGTTATTTCCTATAAAAGCCAATGTAGGATTGTTGTTTGCTATAACCGCAGAATCTACAATGGGCGCAACCACACTTGGCGTATTCGCAGAAAGTGCAGGGGTAACTGTGTTGCTTGCAATAGAATCGTCTTTATTTTGTCCATTTACGGCGCTTCTTTGATAAGTAAGATACCCAACAAAACACATTAATAATATAGCTGCAGCTGCGGCAATTCTTTTAAAATTGGTGGAAAAAGAAATAACTTTTGCTGTAGGCTTTATAGATGTAGTTGCCACCATTCCTCTTATAATTTCCATTAATTTGGCAAAAGAAAAAGGTGGAGTTACTTCATAATCCTTTAGGGGTTTAAAAGCATTTAGTTGGTCTGTTTCTTTAATACGATTCATGATAGCACCAAAACTAATAGCCGTAGATGGAGGTGCAACAGAATGCTGCATTAAAGATTTAAATGTATTGGTAATGTCCGTATTGTCCTCTTCAATGTTGTTCTTTATGTTATCAAACAAAAAAGCTGGAGGGTCAATAGCGTATCCCTTTAAATCGTGTAATGATATGGTGTTGTTGTTGCTCAATTTATGCTTCCGCAGGTAATAAGTTTTTCAAATAGGTTCTTGCTTTGTGTAATTTAGATTTGCTTCCACTTTCGGTAATGCCAAGCATTTCCCCAATTTCTTTGTGGCTATAATCTTCTATTACATATAAATTTATTATAGTACGATAACCATCTGGTAAATCAGCTATAATTTGCATTAATTGATCGTGAGAAAGTTTATCTAAAACGGATGTTTCGTTTCCTTTTATGTTTATGCTTTCATCAAGATCGGAAAATGGTATTCTTTTCTTTTTAAGTTCATCTAGGCATGTGGTTACGAATATCCTTCTGGCCCATCCTTCAAAGGAGCCATCATGTCTAAATGCACTTAAATTTCTATATAATTTTATAAACCCATCTTGAAAAAAGTCGTTGGCTTCATCGCTGCTTGTAGCATATCGAAGACACAAACTGTACATTTTTCCAGAAATTTGGTCATAAATAGTTTTGAAAGCAGCATCGTCTCCTTCAGCTGCTCTATTTATCAAGACTGCATTTATATCCGAAATGTCGCCGTTTACATTCATTATTTTTTTAGATTTAGCTTAAGAGTACTAAAATCAATTCAATCGTTTGCGAAAATAAAGGAATTTTTGTGGATTTTTACACTTCTTTGACAATTAATTATAGCTGTAAAACGATGGAAATGGTTTTTATTCTAAAAAAGTAGGTGAAATGTTAAAATGTATAGACGTTAGCTAAAAGCAAGGATTTAAAAATAAAAAGCCCAATATCTTTTTTGGAAATGGGCTTTGTATCGGGAAGCAGACTTGAACTGCCGTCCGCCTTTTCGGCGGATATTAATCCGATGTTTAGCCCAGAAAAATTAAATAAATTAAAAAGCCCAAATCTAGTAAAAGAAATGGGCTTTGTATCGGGAAGCAGACTTGAACTGCCGACCTTCGGGTTATGAATCCGATGCTCTAACCAGCTGAGCTACCCCGACATCCATAATTGGGCGGCAAAAATAGCGTTATTTAGCTAGATGTAAAAAGATTTTAGAATCTTTTTTTGCATAATCAAAAAAAGCCCAACATATTTTGTTGAGCTTTTATACTTTTTTTACCATACGTTTTACCCTTCCGTAAAATATTTATGAAAATAAGGTATCGTTTCTATACCCTTATAAAAATTTTCAATATTAAATTTTTCATTGGGACTATGGAGATTATCGCTATCTAAACCAAAGCCCATAAAAATAATTTTTATGCCCAATTCTTTTTCAAACAAAGAACAAATCGGAATACTACCACCACCACGCACAGGTATTGGCTGTTTGCCAAATGTAGCTTCAATGGCTTTTGCAGCAGCTATGTATCCCTTGCTATCTATAGGTGTCATATAGGGTTCACCTCCATGGTGTAGGGTAGCTTTTACCGTTACGTTGGCAGGTGCTATACTTTGTAAATGGTTTATGATAAGCGCTGTAATTTTTTCAGAGCCTTGGTTTGGGACTAGCCTTGCAGAAATTTTTGCAAATGCTTTGCTTGGCAAAACTGTTTTTGCACCCTCGCCAATATAGCCTCCCCATATACCGTTTAGTTCCATGGTAGGGCGTATACCTGTTCTTTCGCCTGTAGTAAACCCTTTTTCGCCCCACAATTCTTTTACACCCAATTCTTCTTTGTATGCAGTTTCGTTATAAGGGGCTTTTGCCATTAATGCTCTTTCTTCATCAGTTGATACAACTACATCATCATAAAAACCTGGTATTGTAATATGATTATTTTCATCGTGCAAAGAAGCAATCATTTTTGCAAGAATGGTAATGGGGTTTGCTACAGCACCACCATATACACCACTATGCAAATCTCTATTAGGGCCTGTTACTTCTACTTCTATATAACTTAGCCCACGCACACCTACATCCATACTTGGCGTATCTAAGCTTAGCATAGCTGTATCGCTTATCAATACACAATCTGCTTTTAATAATTCTTTGTTTGCTGATACAAATTTGCCAAGGTTTGGTGAGCCAATTTCTTCTTCACCTTCTATGCAAAACTTAATATTGTTTTCTAGTGTGTTTGTTTTTACCAATGTTTCCAATGCTTTTACATGCATATAAAACTGCCCTTTATCATCACAACTACCACGTGCAAATATTTTACCATCAATAATCGTTGGTTCAAATGCAGGACTGTTCCATAGTTCTAAAGGCTCTGCGGGTTGCACATCATAATGTCCATACACCAATACAGTTGGCTTTGTTGGGTCAATCATTTTTTCGCCATACACAATGGGGTGGCCTTCTGTTTCATAAATAGTAACGGTATCTGCACCGGCCTCTAGCAATCTTGCTTTTACAGCATCCGCACATTTTAGCATATCTGGTTTATGCTCGCTCTTAGCACTTACACTGGGTATGCGTAAGAGGTCAAGTAGTTCTTCTAAAAAACGATCTTTATGTAGTTCTTGGTAATCTTTCCATGCATTCATTTGGTATATTTTAATTTTATAGTAATGAACTACGAATGTATATTTTTTTTAAGGAATAATAGAGAACAGATTTAAAAAGAATTTTCACAATACTTTAAGAGAAAATTATTAGGATTTGGGTTACCTCCGATTACTTTTGCACCACGATTATTAATAATCCATCAGCCTTTGTTTAGCGTCTTTCCATATTGTAGAGGAATGATGTTTTGCAAAGGCTGAGTCAATTAAATAAATATAGATTTTATCTTTTTTACAAATGCTAAAATACCAAGGAGTAGGTATAAAACAGCTAGTATTGCTAAAACCCATTTTATACTGGCACAAATAGTAGTTACAAAGGCAACAATATTATTTTTGTAACCGGATAAACTAATAAGCATACCTATATTTTCAAAAATATCTAAACCCCCAGATAACAATGCTCCCTTTGCTATATATAATCCAAAGTTACTTTTATTAGTTTCTGTTATTTTTCTACAAGCAAAAAATAAAAATGTAGAATAAAATGCTAAGAAAATAAAATCTAAATACGTATTTGTTTTGGCTTTACTAATATTATCTACAATAGGATTTGAGCTCCAGGCATGCATGATGTTCGTAACTTTTGTTTTATTATAAGCAAATTCCAAATCGAGAATGCCTTTGGGTGTTGGTACCGTTATTAACGTAGCTCCAGTTTTGCCCATTACAAAAATCATACACATTGTTCCAACAAATAAAAATGGTAGCAGTAGTTTTTTCATTTGTTGAAGATAAAGCTTCTTGTAAGAAATAAATAAAAAGGCCGAGCTAATCCCCATTAGCTCGGCATATATTAAACCCCCTTCAAGAATTTTATTATTCAGTACGTTGAAAATTAAAAGACACATCACCTGCGTAATAGCTTAATTGTGGGCTATTGGGATAAGCCTGTGCAGTCCCCCCCCTGAAAGTATATGAAGTAATTTTTATATTGCCTGCAGTTACAGGATACGTTGTATTTGCACTACTTGTCTTCCTTCTATCATACCAATCATTAGAGTTCATAGTAATGGCATACTCTTTATCTTTTACCAAGTCTATATCAACAATATCAACTGTGTAAAGTGTATTGGCGGCAGCTACATTTATTATTTCGGTTTTTATAACTGAGGTAGTTGCTTTATCCCAAAGTGTAACCCTTACGCTGCTATTTACATCTGGTAACTTAATTCTTAAGGCAGTGATCTTTCCTTTTACGATTGGTATAAACTCATTGCCAAATTCATAATCTCCTAAATTAACTTGGTTGGTTGTTTTTTCAGAAAAGCCAGTGGCAGATAAATATCCATCCATAAAATTTTCTTCGGGATATACAATTGGAGCAGGTACTGGATCTGGTGTAGACTCTTTTTTACAACTTGTAAAAATGGCAGTAAATAAAACTGCTGCTAAAAATAACTTTTTCATGTTTTTGTTTTTTTGATTAATGAAAAACAAAAGTAGAATAAGAGGAAACTTTGTACAATACCACTTTTGGGGGATACGTAATGATTTTTTTGTGGGGATGGATGATTTAGATGAGTAGAAGAAAAATTAATTTTCTTTATGCTGTGTAATATTATTTCTTATCGCTTTAGCTACTGCTTCTGTACCGCTGTTTACATGTAGTTTGGCATAAATATTATGTAAATGTTTTTTTACAGTGTCATTTGCTATAAAGCATTTTGCAGCTATCATTTTATAAGAATTACCTTCTACCAATAATTCTAAAATTTCTTTTTCTCTGTCTGTTAAATCAAACGCTTCGTTTTGTTTTATTGGCTGGGTTCTAAAATACTGAAAAACTTTTTTGGCTACAAATGGGCTCATGGGTGAGCCTCCATCCATTACATCTTTTAACGATTGAATAAATATACTTGGTGCTGTATTTTTTAATAAATAACCATCTGCACCAGCACAAATAGATTCAAAAATTCTATTGTCATCATCAAAAACAGTGTGCATTACTATTCTTACATCAGGAAAATACGATTTTATTTGTTTTACACCTTCTACACCGCCAATGCCCGGCATATCAATATCCATTACGATAAGTTGTGCTTGGCTTTTTTCTACTTCGTACAGTGCCTCATCGCAGTGGGCAAAAGAACCTACTACTTTAAAATTTTCTTCGTCGTTTAATAGAAGTTCTAATGATTGACGCAGTCGTTTGTTGTCTTCAAAAATAATTAGATTATAAGCCATACATAAAAGTAAACGGGTTTTAGGTAAAAAACAATACCACAAATGGGTAATAACGTTTAACTAACTACCATTTCTAAGTAAATACTTGTTCCGGCTCCTTCTTTACTTTCTATTTTTAATGGAGCATTCCAAAACTGGGCCCTATGCTGCATATTGTGCAATCCATTACCCATAATAATATTTTCAGTTGCAAACCCCTTGCCATTATCGGTTATAGCAAGTTTTATTTTTTCTTTACTAATAATCATCGAAATAGTTACTTGTGTGGCTTCTGAATATTTCACCAAATTATTTACGGCTTCTTTAAAAATGAAGTACAAATCTTTTCGCTTATCCATACTTAACTTTAAATTAGTCGTGTTTTCAGGAAAAGTAATATGGTACATTATATTTTTACCATCCATCATATCCGCTGCATACCTTTTCATTCTTATAAAAAGATTGTTTAAATCATCATATTTAGAATTTATGTTCCATACAATATCATTCAGGCTTTCACTTACTTGTTGTATATCTTCTCCTGCTTTCATTAAATATTCATTTGCTTTTTCAGGGTTGTTTGCATTGCGTTTAGCCAACTCATTTAAAATATTTATGTTGCTTAAAGATGCACCTACATCGTCATGTAAATCTCTTGAAATCTCATCTCGTATAATTTGTAATTTTTCTTTTGCCAATTGCTCTTCGTTTGCCAATGTTTTATTACGATAAGCAAAGCTGCTAAAAAACATAATGACTTCTAATAAATTACCTGCAATGGTATAAAATAGCCAACTGTTAAATGGAAATTTATCGCTAGGATAATTAATAATTTTAAAGGAAAATAAAAAACCCAATACAGAACCCACAAAAATAAAAGTAGAAC
>JAYSWO010000086.1:0-5708 GCA_043717975.1 Ferruginibacter sp.
AAATAAGAAAATATGCAAATAGGAAAATGTGCATATGTGCAAATGAAGAAACTCCATAATTAAAGGCTATTTTGTAAAAACTCAACAATTAATTTTCTAATTAAATGAATACAGTTACCCATTTTGATACACCAGAATTATTGGCTATGGCTGCAGCAAATTATTTTGCTGAGCTTGCTAATAATTGTATAAAACAAAAGGGCAAGTTTATGGTAGCATTATCTGGAGGTAATACGCCTGCATCCATGTATGCGTTACTTGCATCAGTTTCGTACCAAGAAATAGATTGGAAAAATATTTATATTTTTTGGGGAGATGAACGTTGTGTAGCACTAGACAGTGTTGATAACAATGCTTTCAATGCAAAAAATATTTTGCTAGACAAAGTTCCCATTCCTAAAAAAAATATTTTTGTAATACCGGTAGATGAAACACCAATAAATGCTGCTATCTATTATGAAGCTACCATTAAAATATTTTTTAAAACGGATAAACCTGTATTTGATTTAATCATATTAGGCATGGGCGATGATGGGCATACAGCTTCGTTGTTTCCACATACAGCTATATTGCAAGAAAAAAATAAATTGGTTAAAGAAGTTTTTTTAACAGAAAAAAACATATGGCGTGTTAGCTTCACAGCCCCTTTAATAAATCAGGCAGCGCATATATTATTTTTAGTTGCAGGCAAAGCAAAAGCTTCTATGCTAGATATTATTTTAAACGGAGAAAAAAATATAGAGAAATATCCTGCGCAAATGATTGAAGATGCAGAATGGTTTGTGAGTGTATAATATCTATTTTACATTTAACGCCCCAAATACAATATGCTCTAAGTACCCCTCTATATCTTTTGGGTTTTTCTTTTTGCTAAAATCGCTGAGGCGTGGAAGGTGTTGCATAAAATAATATTGCATGTGCGCTGTTTCTACCAAAGTACTAGCAAGCGATGCTGGATACTTATATTTTGGATTGTACTCTTTAAAAAGCAACGCTATTCTTGCACACAAATCTTTATATGGCTTGTATAACAATTCTTTATTGTTTTCATCTACATCTTTGCTTAAATAGGTTTTACTACCTTCCGCAATGGCTATGTAAAAAAGTGCTTCTTGGTCTAACTCACTAAAAACAGCAGATGCATTGTCTTCCCACACCAAAATATCAATCAATTTTTTTATTCTTTCTTCGGGGCTTTTTACATTGTTTAGTTGGAATACAACTTGAAATTCTATAAAAGACCAATACCAATCTATTAAATAAATAAGCAACCTATGTTTGTTTTCAAAATAGCGATACACAGTAGCCTCTGTACTATTCATTTCTATGGCCAATTTTTTAAAAGTAAACTGTTCGTAGCCTAGCTGTACAATCATTTGAACAGCTATTCTTATAATTTGCTTCCCTATTTCAGTCCCTTCGGGATCCCTTAAATAAAGATTGGCATTCATTTTTACTTTAAAATCTACTTGCATGTTTAGGGTATTAAAACACAAATATAGAATAATATTGATAGTAATGCAAGCAATTTTGTTAAATAAATATTATTTATAATAGCATTACTATTATTTAATATAGTTTTGTTATATTTGCAACTTAATTTTAAAAATGGCAGCAATATCTACACTATCATCGGCATTAATTAAACTGCATAAGCTTATTATGACAGATAAAAGAGATGTAACATCTGTTTACTTCTTTGCCATAGTAGGTGGGTTAATATCACTTACCTTACCGCTTGGCATACAAACCATTATCAATTTTGTAATGGCAGCTACGCTTTCTACTTCTATTGTAATCCTTATTGGGATCGTACTATTTGGAGTATTCTTAAACGGTTTTGTACAAGTAAGACAGTCGCAAGTGATAGAACGTATAAGGCAGAAGTTATTTACAAGATATTCGCTAGAATTTAGCAGCAAAATACCACAAATAAGTTTACAAGAAATAGACAATTACTATTTACCAGAGGTAGTCAATCGCTTTTTTGATATTCCAGCATTGGCAAAAAGTATAGAAAAATTATTGATAGAAATTCCAACATCGGTTATACAAATTTTGTTAGGTTTAATATTGTTATCTTTCTATCACCCTTTGTTTATAGCATTTGGTGCATTTGTTTTAATTGTTCTCATTGTGATTATCAGCATCACATCCCCAAAAGGTTTTGACACAAACATGATTTCTAGCGATTATAAATATAAAACGGCAGGTTGGCTGCAAGAAGTGGCTAGAGGTTCAAAAACATTTAGGTACAGTAAAGGTTCTGCTTTACATATGCAAAAAAGCGATTTGCTAATAAGCGAATTTTTAGAAAGTAGAACAGCTCATTTTAAAATATTAACAACACAATACTGGAGCCTTATTGTTTTTAAAATACTCATTGTAGCCACCATGCTTATTGCAGGCACATGGTTATTACTAAATCAACAAATTAACGTTGGCCAATTTATAGCAGCTGATATTGTAATAATTTTAATTATAACATCTGTAGAAAAGTTAATTGCTACCATGGATAATGTATATGACAGCCTTACATCTATTGAAAAATTAAGCAGAATTGTAGACTGTAAAGTAGAGCAAAGTGGTAGTTTACCCTTTTCTAATATTGGTGGCTGTTCCATCAATTTTCAAGATGTAGGTTTTGTATATCCCAATGGAAGCATTGCATTTAACCATGTAGAATTTTCGCTTAAAAAAAATGAAATTTTATCTATAAAAGGTCAGTCAGGTGTAGGGCGTTCAACCGTTTTAAGATTGCTAACAGGAGCCTATACCGGCTTTAGTGGAAGCATTTTAATAAATCAAATACCAATTGGCAATTATAATTTACATGATCTAAGAGCCAATACTGGTATTATGCTAAATGAACAAGACATTTTTAGAGGCAGCATTTTAGAAAACCTTACCATGGGTAATACCGATATATCTATGAACGATATTACCAATCTTGCTGATAAAATTGGTTTTACAGATTTTATTATTAGCAACAAAAGTGGTTATGATACCATACTGGATCCAACAGGTAAAAGACTACATGAGAGTGTAAAACAAAATATAAAATTGATGCGAGCATTACTAGGCAGGCCTGCATTGCTGTTATTAGAAAAACCATTGGAGCATTTAAATAATAAACAACAAATTATAATGATGAATTATCTACGCAAAGAAAGTAATGCTACTGTTATTATAATTAGCAATGATAAAGATTTGCATGAACAAAGCGACAAAGTGCTGGTTTTAGAAAACGGTGTAATTAATTAGTTCGAAGTTAAAAGTTGATCCTACATTACTTTAAACCTTGAACTTTGAACCTTGAACCTTGAACTTTGAACCTTGACCTTTGAATTTTGAACTTTGAACTTTTTACAATGGAAACAACATACAAATACTTACATCAACCTTTGGACAATGCTCCAGCTGCAACAAAGATAAAAGCATTTTCAAATATCTATAGAATAGGGCGTACTCGTAGCGGTAGAATTTGGTTCACCGGGTCTTTTATCTTAATACTAGTAGTTCTATTTTTACCTTGGACACAAAATATACGTGCCAAAGGAAATATTACAGCTGTAAAACAAGAGCAACGACCACAAGAAATAAACAGTGTGATAGCGGGAAAAATTGTAAAATGGTTTGTAAAAGAAGGCGATTATGTGAAAGCAGGTGATACCATATTGCAATTGGGAGAAGTAAAGCCTGAATATTTTGACCCACAATTATTGCAGCGCACACAACAACAAATTATTGCTAAACAAAATAGTGCATCGGGCTATGAAAGCAAAGCAGCTACAGCACAAACACAAACAACTGTACTAGCTGCGGGTAGAGATTTAAAATTATCATCGCTTGACAATAAAATACAACAACAGCAGCTTAAAGTAAATAGCGATGAAATGGATGTAGTAGCTGTAAACAATGAGTTATCCGTATATAAGAGACAAATAGATGCTGGAAAAATAATGTTAGACAGTGGTGCTATTTCTTTGGTTGACTTTGAAAAAAGAAAAGTGAATTACCAAAATGGACTAGCCAAAAAAAATAGTGTAGAAAATAAGCTTGCACAAAGTAAGCAAGAGTTAATAAACCTACGAATTGAGCAAAATATTGCTACAATGGATTATAATGATAAAATTTCTAAGGCAGAGGGCGATCGTTTTGGTTCGCTTTCCAACGCAGCAGCAACAGAAGCCGATATAAGTAAATTGCAAAACAGCTATAGCAATTATGACATGCGCAACAAACTTTATTATGTAACTGCACCACAAAGTGGCCAGATAACGAAAGCAAAAAAAGCAGGTATAGGTGAGCTGTTAAAGGAAGGTGACATGATAACAGAAATTGTACCAGACCATATAGACTACGCTGTAGAAATGTTTATAGAACCAATGGACCTACCACTTATAAGTAAGGGACAAAAAGTAAGATTTATATTTGATGGTATTCCTGCCATCGTTTTTAGTGGGTGGCCGCAGAGTAGCTTTGGTACATTTGGAGGTGTAGTAAGTGCTACAGAAACCAATGTGAGTAGCAATGGAAAATTTAGGGTTCTCATTATAGAAGATAAAAAGGAAAAACCATGGCCACAAAGTCTTCGTATGGGAGGTGGTGCACAGGGCATAGCATTACTAAAAGATGTACGAGTTTATTATGAATTGTGGAGGCACATCAATGGTTTTCCACCTGAGTACTATCAGTATGAAGAAAAAAATAAAACTGCAGAAAAAAAGTAATGAAGAAGTTAATTGCTATATTTTATTGTTTATTACTTTTTTTAACATCATTTGCACAAAATGAAAAAGTATTAACGATAGATGATTTTATAGAAAAAATAAAAATGCATCATCCCCTTGCAAAAGTGGCTAGCATACAAGTGGATAAAGCCAACGCAAATTTACTAACTGCAAAAGGAGGTTTTGACCCCATAGCAGAATTTAATGCTAAGAGCAAAACGTTTGATGCAAAAAATTACTACTATTACAATAATGCTGCAGTAAAAATACCATTGCCTATCGGCGATATAAAAACCGGTATTGAAAATAATGGTGGGCAATTTTTAGAAAGTGAAATATCTAGCGGCCGTAGTAGCTATCTTGGTGTAGAAATACCAATTGCAAAAGGATTATTAATAGATAAACGTAGAGCATTTTTACAACAAGCAAAAATAGCCGTACAACAAAATACAGCGCAGCGTAGGGCTTTAATGAACGACCTGCTACTAGAGGCATATGTAAGTTATTATCAATGGTCTGGCGCATATAAATTGTACAATACTTACAACAGTTATGTGCAAGTAAGCAACGATAGGTTACGCTTAGTAAAAACGCTAAACGCTAATGGCGACAGGGCATTGATGGATACAGTAGAAGCTTTTACTCAGCTACAAAACTTTCAATTACTACAAGGTGAAGCATCTATAAAATTGACCAGCTCCGTTTTAGATTTGAATAATTTTATTTGGGATGGCAAAGGTATTGCACAAAATATAGCCGCAGATGTACTGCCAGACACTACCATACTTAGTAATTATGCGTCATCCAAAATATTGATAGACTTATTACAAACGAGTGCTTTGCAAAACCCAATATTGCAGCAATACAAATTTAAAATAGATGGCTTACAAGTAGAGAAAAAATTAAAATACAAGAATCAAATTTTGAATTAAAACAAAAAACACAGGAAATAGATAATAAAATAAAAGATTACTA
>JAYSWO010000087.1:0-14713 GCA_043717975.1 Ferruginibacter sp.
ATCCAAAACCAACTTTACGGCTTGGTGCAGATCAAACAGTTTCTTCAGGTACAGTGGTACCACTTACCAGCACTACTACCAGCGGCCCTATTGTATCATGGGCATGGACACCCGCTACAGGCCTTAGTTGTAATAAATGTCCAAACCCAATAGCAACAATAAACAAAGACATTACTTATACAGCTACCGTAAAGAATATTTATGGCTGTGTTGCTACAGATGACATTTATTTTCATACACTATGCGAAGGCTCACAGGTATATGTGCCCAATGCATTTACACCAGATGGTGATGGTAAGAACGATATTTTAATGGTACGCTCAAAAGGTATTGAAGCCGTTCGTTCTTTTAAAATATATTCTCGCTGGGGAGAACTGATATTTGAAAAAAACAATTTTCCGCCCAATAACCCTGCCTTTGGTTGGGATGGAAAAATAAAGGGTGTTGTAAGTAGTGCAGAAGTATATGTATATGTAGCACAGGTAACATGCGATAACGTAAAAGACTTTATTATTAAAGGAAATATTTCAATTTTAAAATAAAATGAAAACAAAAATATTTATATCGTTCTTATGTTGTTTCTTACTAGCAAATGTAAAAAGCAATGCACAACA
This sequence comes from Ferruginibacter sp., assembly GCA_043717975.1. Taxonomy (GTDB): domain Bacteria; phylum Bacteroidota; class Bacteroidia; order Chitinophagales; family Chitinophagaceae; genus Ferruginibacter. The sequence goes on from JAYSWO010000087.1 coordinate 615, forward strand.
AGATGTTCATTTTGCACAGTTTTATGAGTTGCCTATGTTGCGCAATCCATCATTGGCTGGAATATTCAATGGCAAAACAAGGTTTACCATAGCTTATCGAAATCAGTGGGAAAGCATAACTACTCCTTATCGCACCATGGCATTGGGTGCAGAAGTAAAAGTACTAAGAGGGCTTGCCGATGGCGATTTTATGACATTGGGGTTGCAAGTAACCAATGATGAAGCTGGAGACTCTAAATTAAAAAGAACACAATTTTTTCCGGCATTAAATTACCATAAATTATTAAACGAAGAAAAATCAACATTGCTTTCGCTTGGGTTTATGGGTGGTATTGTCTCTGAAAGTTTTGATGCTAGCCAATTAAAATTTGATGATCAATTTGTAAATGGAAGTTACAGCGCTGCTAATACAACCAACCAAACTTTTAGTAAAACAGCCTTTAGGTATTGGGATGCATCGGCTGGTTTGAGTTTAAGTAGCCTTATAAATGAAAATACTAAGTTTTATATTGGTGCTGCGTTGTTTCATTTTAATAACCCATCAGTAGCATTTATGAAAAACAATGTAGATAAACTTAATAGAAAATGGGGATTTAATGCAGGAGCAACTATTAAAACAAATACAGATGGTAAACTTGTTGTTTACGGCGACCATTTTAGACAAGGTGCCAATAGAATAACCCAGTTTGGGTTTTTATACTCACATAATTTTGTACCTGCAGATGAAGATACACAACTGTCAGTTTCCGCTGGTGCCGTTTACAGATGGAATGATGCGCTTATACCAGTAGCAAAATTAAATAGAAACAAACTAAGCCTTGGCTTAAGCTACGATGCCAATATTAGCTCTTTAAAAAATGCCTCAAGATTTAGAGGCGGTTTTGAAATGACACTATCCTTAGTAGACCCATTTAACAAAGACAATACAGATACCGATAAAACAAAATGCCCAACAAATATTTGGTAGTAGATAAATATTTACCAACAATTTCATTATCTTAACATCGTAAAACTATTTTTATGATTAAGATATTTCGTCAATTAGTATTTGCTTGTGCCTTATTAACATTTGCAAACGCTTGTAAAAAATCAACTGATGCAATTGTACCCACACCGCCACCCGTTACAAACCTACTCCCCATAGCTCCCCCACCCGCCTTCGGATTTTATATAGTAGGTTATTTTCCTTCATACAGAGTAGTAGCAGATGTACCAGATGTAAAATTTAAAATGTGCAATGTTATCAATTATGCATTTGCTACTGTTACAAATACAGGTAGCTTAGCGCTTGGTAGTGGTGCGCATTTAACTAGTTTAAAAACGAAGGCAAAAGCAAATGGCGCAAAAGTTTTTATAAGTGTAAGTGGCCTTGAAGCTGATTTTAAAACCATGGCAGCAGGTGCTACAGGCAGAACATCTTTTATCAATCAAATTATGAATCTTGTGCGTACATATGGGCTTGATGGTGTAGATATGGATTGGGAATTTCCACGCACAAGTGATGGTACTAATATAACATACACAGCACTGATGAAAGAACTAAGTGATAGTTGCCATACTGGTAGTAAATATTATTTAACGGCTGCTATTACCGCGGGCAAATATGCAGGAGCAGTAAGGGATGCCATTAGTAGCGAATTATGGGTAGGCAATTATGTGGATTGGTTTAACATTATGTCTTACGATGATTTTAGTAGCACAGTGCCATATCAACATCATTGCAATTTAGCATTATCCAATGTGAGTATGAATTATTGGGTAGGCACTCGCAGTATGCCTGCATCAAAAGCGGTGCTAGGCATAGCAGGTTATGGCAGAGCAAGCGGTATTACACAAAGCGGCACCATACTAAGTTTTAATAGTATTGTAGCACAACAAGCTAGTAATGCCTTTACAGATTCAGCCATTGTATCTAATGGAACATTTCTTAATTATAGCATCTATTATAATGGAATACCTACCGTAAAAAAGAAAGCCATGCTTGCTAAGCAAATGGGAAACGGCATTATGATTTGGGAAAAAAGCCAAGATGTGCATGATGCTAATTCTTTACTTAAAGCAGTGTGCGATACAATTGGTAGAACATATTAAATAAAAAATATTTTATGAAAATCATCCAAGCCGATGTTGAGCATCTAGATAACTTATCACACTTATTTGAACAGTACAGGATATTTTACGGGCAAAAATCTGATATAGAAAATGTAAAAATATTTTTAGAAGAACGAATAATAAAAGAGGAAAGTGTAGTTTTTATTGCTTTACAAAATGGCGAGTGTGTTGGGTTTACACAACTCTATCCATCATACAGCTCAGTGAGTTTATGTAAAATTTGGATATTGAATGATTTGTATGTTGCAAAAAATTATAGAAAACTAGGTGTAGCACAACATTTAATAGAACATGTAATTGAATACAGCAAAAATACCGGAAGAAAGAAAGTATTGCTATCTACTGCTTATGATAATTTAACCGCACAAAGATTATATGAGAAAATAGGATTTAGTAAAGATGATTATTTTAATTACGAGATAACAGTGTAAAAAAGGTTTTACAAAACAAAATGGTATTGCTAACCACACTTCAATTTTATCCTTTGGTAGTGGCTTGGTGTTTTACGTTTGCGGAAATATTTTCAAAAGACCATTCTATTTTTTTTATGTTCGGCTGTTTTCGCACTTGGCAATCTGCTTTTATACAAATAGCACAACTAAAATCCAAACATGCATCAGAGTGTACAAATATTTCTAACGAATCTCCATATTTTTTTCTAAGCAAATTGGTAAGTTCATCAATTTCATGATGTGCTTCGTTTACATTAAAATACCAAGGCACGGTAAGATGCGCATCTAAATGTAATAAAGCGCCATATTTTATGATGCGTAGGTTGTGAATATCTACCCAATTAAAACGCCTATTTTCATTGAGCGTAGCAACCATTTCTTGCAGTAAGTTGATATCTGCTTCATCCATGATACCTGCAATGGAACTACGAATAATTTTATAACCTGTATACGAAATAATACAAGCAAATAAAATGGCCACTGCAGCATCTATCCAATAAATTTTAGTAAAATACAATAAAATCAGTCCCGCTATTATACCAGCAGTGGTATAGGTATCACTTTTAAGATGCTTACCACTTGCTATTAATGGAAGTGATTTATTTTTTTTACCTATGCTTTCACAAACAAAACCAGCAATGTAATTTACAATAGCTGTAACTACAATGAGTGCAATACCCCAATCTAATTTGTGCACTTCTCTTAGTAAAAATAAATTTTTAGCTGCGCCATAAATAATTATTAATCCTGCTACAAAAATTAATGTACCTTCTACAGCAGCGGAAATAAATTCTACTTTTCCATGCCCATAAGGATGGTCGGTATCTTTTGGCCGAGCAGATACAATAAGACTATAAATACCTAATAAACCTGCTACAATGTTTACAATACTTTCTAATGCATCGGTAAGTATGGCAACAGAATGCGTTAAAACATATGCTGTTATTTTGATAATAAACAGCACAATAGAAAGTGCAGCTATTTTTTTTTGTATAGAAAGATTTTGAGATGCTGTTTGCATATTTTGCAAAGCTACTTGGTTTTAGTTTTATAAAAAGTATTAAAACATACTGAATACTTATAAAACTTTTTCTTCACCCATGCCATTACCAGTTTATAGTAAGCTTTAAGGAATCATGTATTCATGCAATAAGTAAAACAAACAAGTATCAAATAGAGCAATAAATTTTGAATAAACAATTGGGATAATAAAAATATTAATTACTTAAACGCTTTACTACTCTTTAACTAATAATATGTATAGCAAAGGGTTTCGCCATATAAAAAAAGGTTATGATCAAAATATACAAAAACTTACAAATAGTGTAACTTATATTTTCAGTTACTTAAATTTTATTTGTTGCACAATCACTTTATAACATTGTAACGTTTTATTTTTACGTTGTTACCTGTAGCATCTTTTTGTACCAATCCTACACCTCTAGCAAAATAATTATCAATTTGTGAAGTAGCGGGTATATTTAGAAAGGTAGCAATAGCTTGTGGAATGCCAACAATTTGCTTGGCATAAATAGTACCAGCATAATCTTTCCCTAAAATATTTTTTACAACATCTTTTTGTATTACTGTGTTTGTAAAACTTACAGGTACATTTCCTACAATAGGAGCAGGTACATTCACGGTATCAGCCCAAACATTATTTACAGGTACATTATCCTTTAATACAGTTTGTTTTACTACAGGTATACTAAATCCCTGAACAGTGAAATTGTAGGTAATATTGGTAACTACGCCTGCATTATAATTTGCATAATAAGTAGGCCCTAATGCAGGTTTATTAGATTCCAGTTTTTTATAATTTAAACCGCCTATTGAAGTGTCTTTTATAACATTATAAGTAAAACTATCTGTAACGGATGGTGTACCACTTACTATCTCAAATGTAAATGTAGAGCCATTGGTATGCGGTGCATATTCACCTGTACCTGCAGGCCATTGAAAACCTGTTGGTGGGGGAACAATCACTTCGTCGGTATTTTTTTTACAAGCCGAAAATATTAATGAACTTAAAGCAATACTCAAAATAATTTGTTTCATACCATTACATTTATACCCAAATATACAAACACATTTGTAAACATCGTTATTATAAACCTTTAAGCCCATAAATTTTAATTACATAATAGAACCCAACTATGGTTGTTCGGTACAATTCGTATTTAATAACATTGCATCATTAAAAGTATAAAAAACACTTAAACCTGACAATTGGCACCAAATGAGGATATATATTTTATACAGAAACGCCTTAGGTGTTTGTTTTTCTTTTCTAATTTTTTTTACTTACTACAACAGTAAAATCAAAGGCTCTACCGCATGCTCTTAGTTCTATAAAAAGCTAATAATAAATTTATTACCTCTACTTTTAAGCAAAATATAATTTACAATGAAAAAATTATTTTACTATGCATGGTGCTAGCTATTGCCCTTGGTTTTTATTCGTGTACCAAAAGTGCCTTAAAAAACGTAGGCCCCAGATGAACGCTTTTAATAAATACCTACATCTAATTGCAAAAATAAATTTGACAAAAAATAGAGAAGAAATTGCAAAAATAGACTTCAGTGGAATTTAAAGCAGTGGCAATTTTCTTGCTCCAATGTATTAGACCTGTCCTTTTCTTATTTTAAAGCCAATCCCAACCCAAAACCCTTACTTGATGGGGCATTGGTACGTTATTAAGTGTAAATTATTATTTTTATAAAAAAATATCCATTGCTATGGAAGCAAGTTTACATTATTACCATTTTAAAGAAAAAGATGTAGCCACTTTTGACCCTATAATGCAAAGAAGCTATTATAGGTTTAATAGGTTTAGTAGGTATGGCTAATATTAAATATCACTTTTAAAAAATACAATCTAACAATAGTACTGCAGCTTTTACTAGATAAGATAAAGTTACACATCTATTGTATTGCAAAGGCTAGAACAACCTTCACTAAAAAATTGAACCAAGGTAACCTTTAGCAAGGTGTACTATTCAATATTTTATTCCACTACTCTCCTAACCGCTTCAATTCAATTTCGGAAACCTTGGCAGCATAATGTAAATTAACCAACCTAAAACCAGATTGCTCAAAACTTTGTTGTGCATTTTTTACTTCTATAATAGTGGCTTGTTTTAATTGAAACCGTTGGAGTACCAGATCTAGCAATTGTGAAGACAATTTATAATTTTCTTGCTCCGTTTTTAATTGATTAATGTTTGATATGTACGATTGGTAAAGCTTTACGGCTTGTGCATTGTAATCACGCAGAAGTATTTCCTTTTGTGTATTGGCATTTTTTACATCTATATTTGCCACCTGCACTTGCTTGCGAAAAATGCCTCCATTAAAAATAGGTATCGTAACTGCTACACCTATAGTAGGCCCATAATTTTGATTGAGCAGTAACTGTCCTGCAGCTGCCTGATTACGAAAAAAATTGTATCCTGCAATTCCTCTTACACTAGGGTAACGTTGCGCTGCCGTTTCTTTTACAATCAATTCGTTTATTCTAATTTGATCTTCAGAAATAATAATGTTTGGGTTTTTTGACAGATTATCTTGAATGGTTTTTAAGGAAATGTTTTTATCTACAATAATGGTGTCTATCAGTTGTATAGATGAATCTGTTTTGATAGTTAGCAAGCGAAGCAGCTCCGTCTTCGCTTGTGCTACTATCAATTGCTGTGCTTCTTTGCTTTGCTGCAATGCATTTAAATCTATTTGTGCTTGAAAAAGATCTGCATTGTTTGCAAGGCCTACACTTTGCCTTGCTTTTACAATGCTCAGTTGTTGGTTAGATGCATCAATAGATTTATCAATTGTTTTTATATAATTCTGCTGGCGAACCACATCATAATAAGCAGTGCTTACATCGGCAATAATATTTTGTATCTGGCTATTGAGGCGATGCGAACTTTGCGACTGCAGTTCTTCCAATCTTTTTTTTGTAGCCACTACCCTACCGCCATTGTATATTAGTATGCTGCTTGTTACTCCTGCGTTTAGCGAATTTGCAGCGGCATTGTTTCTTTGTATAGTTGTTCCCGTATTCAATTTTTGATTTACGCTGGTTACTTGTTCATTATCTGTAATGGTAGATGTTACAACTGGCAAAGCCCCTGCCACTGCTTTGCTGTTTAAAATAGTAGCCGCTTCAATATTATTTTTTACAATATTAATATCCAAACTATTTTTAAGTGCGATATTTATAGCTTCGGACAATTGTAAAATTTTTTGCGCATGGCAAAAGCTTGAAATAAAAATGAAAAGTATGGTGAGTGCTTTTTTGTTCATAGTATAAAATTCAAAGTTCAAGGTTCAAGGTTCAAAGTTTTAGGTTCAAGGTTAATCCAATGTCCCTATGTCTTTTGGTTGATGTTTTTTATTACCACTTAAAAAAGAATATACCGCTGGTATTACAAATAATGTGAGTACCAACGAAAATGTAAGTCCACCAACTACCACAATACCAAGTGGCACTCGGCTTGCCGCTGCCGCACCAAGGCTTAATGCAATGGGCAGTGCCCCAAACGATGTTGCCAAACTCGTCATTAAAATGGGGCGCAATCTTTGTTTTGATGCTTCTAACACGGCCTCCATTTTAGACAAGCCTTGTTCTCTTTTTTTGTTTGCAAATTCTACAATTAAAATGCCATTTTTTGTTACCAATCCAATGAGCATGATCATGCCTATTTCAGAAAAAATATTAAGCGTTTGTCCGAACAACCACAAACTTAACAAAGCGCCTGCTAATACTAATGGCACAGTAAGCATAATGATAAATGGATCTACAAAACTTTCGAACTGTGCAGCCAATACCAAATAAATAAGTATGAGTGCTAAAAAAAAGGCAAATGCAATATTAGAACTACTCTCCGCATAATCTCTTGATGGCCCTGAAAGTGCGGTTTGATAACTTTCATCTAACAATTTTTTTGAAATAGCCTGCATGGCTTTTATGCCATCGCCTACTGTTTTTCCTTCGGCAAGCGATGCAGAAATGGTAGCAGATTTGTATCTGTTAAAATGAAACAAGGATGGTGGACTGCTGCTCTCTTGCAATGTTACCACCGCACTTAATGGAATGCTTTGTCCTTTATTATTTCGCACAAACAGTTTAGAAATATCTTCCGGCTTATTGCGCTCGCCTCTTTCTACTTGCGCTATAACCGAGTACTGGTGCCCATCTCTTAGAAAATATGCCAATCTACCTCCACTAAATGCTGCTTGTATGGTGCTTGCTACATCTTGCGATGATAGGCCAAGGTCTTTTACTTTCATTCTATCAACCGTAAGGCTAATTTCTGGTTTATTAAATTTTAAATTGACATCCACATTAGAAAAAGTTTTGTCCTTTTTTGCTTCCTCTAAAAATTGTGGAATAATCCTTTTCATTTTTTCGATATCCTGATTTTGCAAAACAAATTGTACAGGCAAACTTCCTCTTGAACCTAACCCCACCGAAATGGTTTGTTCTTGTATGGCAAATACTTTTACTTCATTAAAACGAATCAATTTTTTATTGAGGTCGTTTGCAATTTGATCTTGCGACCTTGTACGCTCGCTTGGCGGCACCAAGGCTAACCTCGGTTGCGAACTATTAATGGCTCCAGCTGGTGTACGTGCAAAAACAAAATCTCTTTCAGGTACAGAGTCATACAAATAATTAGATACATCATCAGAAAATTGTTGCATTTTTCCATAGCTCGTACCCTCTTGTGCACTCATGGTAAAACGCACACTGCTTCTATCTTCCATAGGAGCAATTTCGCTTTGTAGGCTACCCATTATAAGATAAATAATGCCTGCACAAATGGCTATGATAACCCACGCTAACCATCTCACTTTTAAAAACCCAGAGAGCAAACGTCTATATCCATTTTCCATGCCTGCAAAAAATGGTTCTGTTTTTGTATAAAATTTTCCATGCCCTGGCTTTTTTCTTCTTAGAATTACGTTTAATACCGGTGTAATGGTGAGCGATACAAATGCAGAAATGAGTACTGCTGCTGCAAGGGTAATCCCAAACTCTCTAAACAACCTGCCAATAAATCCTTCTAAAAAAATTACCGGTAAAAATACAATGGCCAATGTGATGGAAGTAGAAATAACCGCAAAGAAAATTTCTTTACTACCTTCTAGTGCTGCTTTTCGTATAGGCAACCCTTCTTCGAGTTTTCTAAAAATATTTTCGGTAACAACTATACCATCATCTACCACCAAACCTGTAGCCAATACAATACCCAACAGCGTAAGAATATTTATGGAAAACCCAAATATGTACATGATGAAAAAAGTAGCTATCAATGAAATGGGAATATCAATTAAAGGACGAATGGCAGTGAGCCAATCTCTAAAAAAGAAAAATATAACCAACACCACAAAGCCAAAAGAAATAAACAATGTCTCCTCTACTTCGTTAATGGATTTACGAATATTTTGAGTGTTATCAAGCAACACATTCATTTCTATATCTGCCTTATTTAACTTTTTTATATTTTCTAATTTTTTATAAAAATCATCGGCTATTTGAATATTGTTTGCACCTGGCTGTGGTATAATAACAATGCCTACAGCGTTTACGCCATTGTATTTCCATCCTTGCTCCAATGTTTCGGGGCCAATTTCTACCCTTGCTACATCTTGCAGCCTAACAATTCCTGCAGCATCTTGCCTAATTAATAGATTTTGAAATTCTTTTTCGGAAGTGAGTCTGCCCAAGGTTTTGATGGTAAGCTCTGTATTATCTCCATAAATCTTACCAGGTGGAAGATCAATATTTTCTGTATTTAATGCTGTTCTAATATCGCTGAATGTAACGCCAAACGCCGTCATCTTATCAGGATTTAGCCAAAGCCGCATAGCATATCTCTTTTGACCAAAAATATTTACAGAACTTACTTGGTTGATGGTTTGAAATTGTTGTTGCAGTACATTTTCTGCATAATCGCTCAACTCTAACAAACCTTTTGTGCGACTTTGTATGGCAAGTATTAAAATAAATTCGCTGCTAGCATCTGCTTTGGTAACTACTGGAGGTGCATCTATATCTTGTGGCAGCGAACGTGCTGCTTGTCCAACTTTATCCCTCACATCACTGGCAGCAGCTTCTAAATTTACCCCGAGCTCAAACTCTACCGAAATATTGCTGCTACCCAGCGAACTAGAAGATGTAATGGTTTTAATACCAGGAATACCATTTATTTGTTTTTCTAATGGCTCAGTAATTTGGCTTTCGATAATATCGGGATTGGCACCTGTGTAAGATGTGCTTACACTTACAACCGCCGGATCAATGGCAGGATAATCCCTCACAGCAAGAAATGTAAAACCCACGATACCAAAAAGGATAATCGCTAAGTTTAACACCGTAGCCATTACTGGCCTTTTGAGAGATAATTCTGAAATATTCATGTTGCTGTAAACGCTTAATAATTATTTTTAGTGGAATCTTGTGGAAGCATTTCTGATAATCTTTTTACCATTCTTACTTTTACTTTACTTTTTGGCCTGGCAAATAAAACACCGGTTACTACTACAGAATCGCCCATTTCTAATCCACTCAAAACCTCTACAGTGTTGGATTGACGAATACCCGTTTGCACATTTACAAAATTTGCCATGCCGTTTTTTACCACAATTATTTGATTGTCTTTATCGTTTGGAATAATACAGTTGGTAGGCACCACAATAGAGTATCTTCCCTTACCAGCGTTGATAAAAACTTTTACAAATGCACCAGGATTAATATTTGTTTCTGCAAGCAATGCCCGCACTTTTATATTTCTTGTATCGGTATTTGCTCCAGGTTCTGTGGCAACAATAAGTGCACTTCCTGTTTGGTTTGTGGTACCACCCAATTGAACTTTTATAGCATCGCCTCTTTTAATCATATTGCTATAATTTTGAGGGAGTGTAAAATCTATTTTTAATTTTGAAGTTTGCTGAAGGGTAGTTAATATAGTTGTAGGCGTAATGTATGCACCAGGGCTTACTTGCCTCAAACCCGCTACACCACTAAATGGGGCTTTGACAACTGTCTTATCTATCAGCGTTTGTGTGTACGCTATATCTGCTTTATAACTGTTTACTTGGCCTATGGCAGCATCGTACTCGCTTTCATTAATACCATTTATATCCAACAGTTTTTTAAACCGTTGGGTATTTTTTTCTGCAATCGATAAAAGTACTTTTGTTTTTGAAATTTGTGCCCTAAGATCCGCATCATTTATTCTTGCGAGCACCGTGCCTTGTGGCACAAAACTGCCTTCTTTGATATTTAAAAAAGTTAATCTTCCGCTTACTTCTGGGTGAATTTCTAGATACTCATTTGCCAACACTGTTCCATTAGCTTCCACTACATCTTCTATGGGTTGTTTATCTGCAATGATAACGTCTACCAATACTGGGGGATTAGATTTTGGTTTGGAACCATCTGCATTTTTTTGTTTGCATGCTGTAAATAAAAAAATAATTGCAGTTAAAAATAAAGTTGACTTAAAAATTCTCACACGAAAATGCATTCTTAATATTTATAATTTAATACGTTTGTAAAGTTAACAGATTTTAAATGTCACAATTTCTACAATATATTACATAATTCCCATTTTTGAAAAATTAAAAGAAAACCATGTTTGAAATGCAAAATGTATATCTAATGAATGTTTAGCAGGTAGTTTTCTTTATCTTAGCCTAATAAACATACTACAAATAATGAAACCAACCGTAGCCATCATCATGGGCAGCAGCAGTGATCTTATAATAATGCAAGTCGCTGCAGATATTTTAAAGGATTTTGGAGTAGAATATGATATGACCGTTGTATCTGCACATCGCACACCCGATCGTATGCGCACGTATGCCATGGATGCAAAAACCAAAGGTATAAAAGTGATTATTGCAGGTGCAGGCGGCGCAGCACATTTGCCAGGGATGGTAGCGGCTTACACCACCCTTCCTGTAATTGGTGTGCCAGTAAAATCTAGCAATTCTATAGATGGGTGGGACTCTATCTTATCTATTTTGCAAATGCCAAACGGTGTACCTGTGGCTACTGTAGCTTTGAACGCTGCAAAAAATGCAGGTATTCTTGCTGCACAAATATTGGCAACGAGTGATAAAGACCTTTCTAAAAAATTAGTGGCGTATAAAAAGAAAATGGAGAAGGATGTGGTGAAGATGGCGGAAGGGATGAAATAAATTGTTTTATTATAGAAATGACAAATTGTTGTGTAGGTTATAAATCTCATTATTTAATCAAAAAAGATTTTGCAATAATACGGTTATGGTTTTATGAATAGAATCATTATTATATTATTACTATGCCAATATTATCTTCCCATATTATGTAAAGGTCAAGTAAGAGATTCTGTAACCATTTTAGATTTCACAAAAAAACAGCGACTTTTTCGGCAAGGTATTCGCCCTATTGACAGTGCAAGTTTTGATAATTACAATATAAAATCAACTTATTTTCAAAAAAGATTTTTGAATGATTCTCTTTATGTAAGCTTAACCGAAACTTCTTGTTTAAAAAAAAACATTTTCTTAGGAGAGTATACCTCAAAAGATTCCATACATTTTATAGATTTTGTTACATTTTACAATCCTAGTTTTCATGTAAGTCTTGGGGGAATTTGTGGAGATAAGATTAGTAGAGATCATTTACCCCAAATTAAAAAAATTACAATTCACTCTAGCCCTAACAAATTTACTTTCTCAGAATGTGATTTATACATTCAAAAAGATTCTGCGTTCGTTAATTTTAAAGTAAAAGGTAGTTCAATTCCCAAAGCTGCTATAGAACTTATTCTTACACTAAAGAAAACCAACATATCGTATTAACAAACGTTAAAGTATTAACACCCGATGGAATAAGATCAATTGATGAATATAATTATGAAATAAAAAATTGACAATTAATAATTGGATGTTAAAAAAATTCCAAAATAATATTTTGTAGCATAGTATGGCTTTTTTAATATTTGATTATCATCAAACCAATAGGAAGGTCAATTACAGATTTACGGGGAAACTATCATACATTTTAAGTATGCTAAAAGGGCTGCTAACTTTTACAAGTCGGCAGCCCTTTTTATAAATTGGATTATATATGTTCTATTTTTAAGGATTTTACAAAAAAGCAACTAAATAAATGTACTACTTACTTGTTTTGCAATTATTTAAAATTCACCCTTATTTCAAACCAAATACTTTCTTTACTTCTTTTACTGCATCCAGTTTTTCCCAAGTAAACAATTCTACTTTTTTCTTAATAGATTTTCCATCAGGAGACGTGAACGTTTTTTCAACGGTTTCAGGTGTGCGACCCATGTGACCGTAAGCAGCAGTTTCGCTATATATTGGGTTACGCAATTTTAAACGCTGCTCAATAAAGTAAGGGCGCATATCAAAGCAAGACATTTTCATAATCTTATCTGCAATTTGCCCATCGGTTAATTTTACTGTTGCAGTACCATAAGTAACTACATTTATACTTGTTGGTTGTGCTACACCAATGGCATAACTCACTTGCACCAATACTTCGCTACAAAGCCCTGCAGCTACTAAATTTTTTGCTATATGCCTTGTAGCATATGCCGCACTTCTATCTACTTTACTTGGGTCTTTGCCACTAAATGCACCACCACCATGTGCACCTTTACCACCGTAAGTATCCACAATAATTTTACGTCCTGTAAGGCCTGTATCGCCATGCGGTCCACCAATTACAAACTTACCAGTTGGGTTAATGTGGTATTTTATTTTATTGTTAAAAAGATGATCGTATTTTTTATATTTAGCTTTTACCCTTGGTATTACAATATTGATGATGTCTTTTTTAATTTTTGCCAACATCACTTCGTCTTTTCCAAAATCGTCGTGCTGTGTAGATACTACAATTGCCTCAATTCTTACTGGCACATTGTTGTCATCATACTCCAATGTTACTTGGCTTTTTGCATCAGGACGCAAATACTTAATGGCTTTATTTTCTCTACGTACTTCAGCCAATTCTTTTAATATATCATGAGAAAGTGCCAAAGCCAAAGGCATAAAGTTTTCTGTTTCGTTGGTTGCATAACCAAACATCATTCCCTGATCTCCCGCACCTTGTTCTTCTTTTTTCTTTCTATCTACTCCTTGGTTTATATCCCCACTTTGCTCATGTATAGCACTTAAAATACCACAAGAGTTTGCTTCAAACATATACTCACTTTTGGTATAACCAATTTTTTTAATCACATCACGAGCAATCGTTTGAACATCCAAATAAGCTTTTGATTTTACTTCACCTGCAAGAAACACCTGACCTGTGGTTACCAACGTTTCGCATGCTACTTTCGATTCAGGATCGAATGCTAGAAAATTATCAATTAATGCATCAGATATCTGGTCAGCTACTTTATCAGGGTGTCCTTCGCTTACAGATTCGGAAGTAAATAAATAAGGCATGTTTTTAAAAATTTAGGCGCAAAGATAAGGTTGTAAACAGTAAAGAACAAAGTCCTGCTGCATAAGGCGGC
>JAYSWO010000088.1:0-14713 GCA_043717975.1 Ferruginibacter sp.
GCACTTCCCCATCCACCACCATTCATTTCAAGTGGGTTTAAAGGATACTTATTTGTACGAATACCTTTTCCTTCAGCAGCATAATCTAAACTTACATCATTCGTAAAAACCAAAGGAGCGCCTGAACGATCATTTAAGTTTGAAACAGCATTACCTATTTTTTTATCAGCAGGTCCTTTTTGTTGTCCCACTAAAAAACCTGCACCACGACCTGTTAAGCGACTAAATGAAGAATTACGACCACTCCAAAATAAACTTGGACTTGCATTTGGATAATCAGTTGCATTTAGTACTATTGTGCCCTTTACTGAATCAGATTTTCTCATATCAGCATTTTCAAAACTATTGTAGAAATCTGATAAAGTGGTAAACCCATTCCAACCATCAGGAGACATATTGTAATGGTTACCCATACAACTTGCCCATACCATGTTTATACCTTCATTTCTTACAAAAATATTCTCGGTAGATTTTGTGCCAGATTCCCATGTAAAATTATCCCAATAATATGGAGCCAATGATAATGATGGATTTTGTGATATAGAATTACAAAGAGTAATTACTTGAGTCATGTCTGCTGCAGCAAATGTGTAAGGTCCTGCAGGAGAACTTGGATTAGCTTTAAAAACGGCTTTGTTTAATAGACATTTTGCCAACAAAAATTGAGCCGCCTCTTTCGTTGCTCTATTTCTTGTACCAGTAGTAAATATTGGTAAAGTTGGTATCACAGCATTTAATTCTGTAATGATATAATCTATCGCTTCGCTACGAGTATATACTTTTGGAATAACCAATGCAGTTGCAGTTGCAGGGCGATATTGCAATTGACCATATAAATCTACAACTATATAAGAAAAGAAAGCCCTTAGAAATCTGGTTGCATTTTTATCAGATGCAGAAGCAGAAGTAGCCTCTGCTAACAATGTGGTTTGGAAAAGTCCACTTTGTAAGCCATTCCAAGTATTGTTTACTTGATTATGGTTGGCATCCCAACTATGTTGGTGAAGTTTGCGCCAAGTACCAAAGTCATCCCAATCGGTACCCCTTGTAGGTCCCATCAATTCATCAGTACTGTGTTCACTCATTGCAAACCAGTTTTCTTGGCTTATTAAACTATTAAGCTCCTCATACACTTTTGTCAAGGATGATGGTGTTGGAGCTCCATCAGTAACGGGAATTATTTCATTAGCTCCTTGAATTTTGGGATCCAATTTAGAGCAAGAAATTGTTAATATGGATGTCAGTAATAAACTAACAAATGATATTTTTAGAATTATTTTATGTTTCATTTTGTATATTTTTTTGTTTATTAAAAACCTACGTTAAAACCTAGTGTAAAGGTTCTTGCTTTAGGATAACTTGCATAATCAAAACCTCTCGATGGTACTCCACCTCTTGTTTTATCAACATTAACTTCAGGATCTAAACCAGTATAGTTTGTAAACAAAGCTAAATTCTGTCCGGATAAATTGGCTGATAATGATTTGATAACTTTATTTTTAATGTTAAAATCATAACTAATTAAAGCATTGGCAATACGCAAAAAATCTCCTTTTTCTAAAAATCTTGTTGATGGTGTAGCAGGAGCTAATGGACTCTCTGTGCTTGAAGTTACAGATTTATCTACATTACCACCATTTTTAAGAATACCTGCTAAGAAATGGCCATTTGCAGTATTGTTATATATATAGAAACCTGTAGCTGCATTCATAAAAATACTTGCATTCCATCTACCATAACTAAAGTTATTGGTTAAACCAGCATTAAATGTTGGCAATGGGCTTTTATCAAGTGTCGTAACAACAGGAACATTTTTATCATCTAAAACATAATTAGGAAGCCCGCTAGCATCAAAACCGGTAAATTGTTGCATATACCAACTATACAATGAAAAACCATTTTCAATTCTTTGAGCAAATGCTCCTGTTAAACCAGGTCCATTTACTTCACCCGTGTTAAGCGGCTGACCTGGTAAACCAGATACCTTGTTAGACATAAAAGTCATGTTGTAACTGATATCCCATGAGAATTTTGACGAATTTGTGATTTTATAATTTAAACTAAATTCTAACCCCTTGTTATTAACAATACCATCTATATTTTGGAAGATAGATGGACCGCCACCAAATCCTCCTGGAGTTGGACCAAAAAATAGCAAATTTTTACGATTTGTGTTGTAAAATTCAATCGTACCAGATAATCTCCTGCTTTTTGTAGCCCAATCTAGCGCTATACTTGATGTAGCAGCTTCTTCCCATTTCAAATCATCATTACCTTTATTTACAATTTTTGATTCGTATACCGCTGGATTAACATTTGGGCCCGAAGTAATCCACCTTTGATTAAAATCATACGCAGAATAAGAACCAATTCCATCTTGGCTTCCAATAATACCATAGTTTCCTCTAAAACTAAAATCGCTAAATATGTTAGAAAGTCCTGATGCAAAATTTTCATTCATTACACGCCACTTAGCACCAACAGCAGGGAAGAAACCATAACGATTGTTTTTACCAAATTTAGAACTTCCATCTACCCTCGCAGTAGCAGTAAGTAGGTATTTGTCATTTAACGTGTAGTTAATTCTAGTAAATGCAGAATTTAAATCGCTTCTTTCGTAATTTGGAATTTTTAAGTACCAGCTTTTTTTAAAGCTTGTTACCGTTTTATCAAATACATCGTTAGGATTTACAACCGGTGTAACCAAATCCCAATAAACCGTTCCATCACTTTCACTAGTGGACTTCTGTATAGATGCACCTAAAATGGCATTAATATCATGCTTTTTATTAAATACTTTGTTGTACGTTAAAAAGTTTTCAAAAACGAGGTTTCTCGTTTTATCATTTGCTATAGAAGCTCTTCCATTACCTTGTGTACCATTGCCATAACTCACTCCAAATACTCTAGTTTGGTTATCGCCAGCATTTTCTAAACGAGGATCTACAAATGAAGTTCTTTGTCCGTTAGCGTTATCTATTCCTAAACTTGTTTTAAAAGTTAATCCATCAATGATTTTGTAGCTTAAGGCAAAACTTGCTAAAATTCTATTAATGTTATCTTTATCATCCGTATAATCCAACATGGCTGCAGGATTTCTTAAATCCCCGTTTAAACTATATTTACCAGTAGTGGGGTCTTTTACGGGGAAAGTAGGGTTAAAACGCAATGCTGCACCTATTAAACTTCCCTGATAGCCTGCATTGTTGGTGTTAGGAACGTAAGAATTATTTAAATTAGAATACGTTGCAGTAACTTCTAATTTTAATGCGTTATTTGATAAAAAAGTCCTAGATAAATTAGCTCTAGTGGTAAACCTTTTTAAATAACTTTTTTTAATAATTCCTTGTTGGTCATCATAAGAACCACTAACTCTAAGGTTTGTTTTCTTGCTAGAAAAGCCATAGCTCAAGTTGTAATTTTGAGATAATGTTCTTCTAAAAATTTCATCTTGCCAATCAGTATTGCTACCCTTAAAAAGAGATTGTGCATTGGCAGAGGCGGCTGCAGGACTAGTACCCAATTGTATATTTTCTGCAATAAGACCTGCCTTAAATTCTTCGGCATTCAATAATTTATATCTAGATGCAGTTGAGTTAAGACTTGTGCTTGCACCAAAATTCCAAGCTCCATTAGATCCTCTACCAATTTTAGTAGTAATAATTATCACACCGTTTGCACCTCTAGCCCCATATATAGCAGCAGATGATGCATCTTTTAAAATACTGATGCTTTCAATATCATTTGGATTAATGAAAGATAAAGGGTTTTTTGCAGTAGTATTACCTTCCGCACCAGCAGAAGATGTAGTTGTACCTCCACCGTCTAAAGGGATACCATCTACAATGTACAAGGGTTGTTGGTTACCTCTAATGGCTGATGTACCTCTTATATTTATTGTAGCTGCTGCACCCGGTTCTCCACTTGCAGGGGTTACCGTTACACCAGGCGTTCTTCCTTGAAACAATTGCTCAGGTGTAGAGATTTGTCCTTTATTAAAATCTTTTGCTGTAATGGAAGCGACAGAACCAGTGGCATCTTTCACTTTTCTTGAACCATAGCCCACAACAACTACCTCCGTTAAACCTTCATTGCCCACTTTTAATGACACACTAGCAGTGTTATCTGCACCAATAGATACCTGCTCTGTAACACTACCTACGGCAGAAACTACCAACGTTTTCGTAGCAGCAGATACTTCCAAAGTAAAATTTCCATCGGCGGATGTTTGTGTTCCTTTTGTAGAACCTTTGGCAATAACGGTTGCTCCGCTTATACCGGAACCATCCTTATCGCTGGTAACTTTTCCTGTAACGGTTTTTTGCTGCGCATTTACTAAAAATGGCAAAACAAATAGGATTGCGGCATATTTTAGCCTCCTAGCTAGTAATCGTACATTCATATATTTTGTTTTTTGATTTGGTACTCTAAATTTAGAACCTTTATTTTGAATTAAATTATTGTTAAATCCTTTAACATTTCGCAAACAGTTGCGAAAACGTTTGCGGTGGAAAAAATATGTATATTGTGACAAGAATAAACCTAACCCCTAAACAAAAATGGAAGTTATAACATTAAAAAGAATATCTGAAGTGCTTGGATTAAGCATTTCTACTGTATCAAGGGCTTTAAAAAATCATCCTGATATATCTGCCAACACAAAAAGAAGGGTACATGAATTGGCCGATACTTTAGAATATGAGCCCAATATCAATGCCATAAGCTTGCGATCAAAAAAGACAAACGTGTTTGGACTTATTGTACCTACACTATCTGGTTTTTTTTATGACTCTTTTATATCAGCCGTAGAGCAGGAGTGTAGACTAACTGGTTATTCGCTAATGATACTACAATCTAGCGATGATGCTGAGATAGAAAAAAATAGTTTGCGTATTTGCAAACAAAATAGAATATCTGGTTTATTTGTTTGTCTATCTACACAAACCAATTCTATGGAGGCTTTTGATAAATTTAAAGAAGCCGATATTCCACTCGTGTTTTTTGATAAAGTACCAGAGGGAAATCAATATAATAAAATATGTGTGGCAGATGAACAAGCGGCTAAACTTGCAGCAGAATTATTATTGCAAAAAGGTAGTAAAAAAATATTATCCATTTTTGGAAACGAAAACTTATCTATTACTCGTACTCGTTGCAAAGCATTTCAGCACATCATATCGCTGCAAAACGAAGCTACTACCTTTAATGAATATTGTAGCTCTCATGAAGAAGCAAAAAGAATGACACATAAATATTTTTCAAAAAAAATAAAACCCGATGCTGTTTTTTGTATGAGCGATGAAATTTTAATTGGTGTTATAAAATCTTTAAACGAGTTGAAAGTAAATATACCAGTAGATGTTTCTATCATTACACTAAGCGATGGTTTTTTACCCAAAATATATACACCCGAAATTACATTTATTGAAACTAGTGGCTATAAATTGGGAAAACTTGCGTTTACAAAAATGATGGATTGTTTAAATGGAAATACAGAGGCTGAAGAATTGTTTATTTCTTCGCCACTAGTAGAGGGTGGCTCGTTGTAATTTTTGCTAAAACGAATCACTGAAAAAAAACCACAGTAAAAATATATTTTAACGTCACTAGTTTTCGATGGTTTGTGTTCATCGCTATATAATATTGATAATAGTAGAATGACTATTAAATAATTATTTCGATTAATTGTTACCTAACATCAATCATTATGCTTATTTTTCTATTAAAGAATACTAAAATTAAATGAGTAAGAAAAGCGAAAAAACTATGTGATTATTTGAAAATAAATTATATAATTTCTATACCCATATTTTTAAAAGGTAAAAGCATTTTTGAGGAAGGGTCTAACTCAGTAACCAATACATCAATATCTTTTGTATCACAAATTCTAATACGTTGTGCAGTATTTATCTTTTCAGAAATGCTTAGTAGTACTGTTTTTGCCGACGCTTCCATCATTGCTTTCTTTACTTGTACTACTTCCCAATCATTGTCTGTTAGGCCATGTGTTTCGTGTAGTGCGTTGATACCTAAAAAACAAATGTCAGCCCTTATTTCTCTTATTTTTGAAATGGCTTCTCCACCAACTGTTATTTGAGAACTCTTCGATAATTTATCACCAATTAAAATGATGTCTATATTAGGGTGGTGCATATATTCCAATGCTGCTGGCACACTCCCTGTAATAAATGTAGCATGTAAATTTTCAGGCAATGCTTTTGCCATTTCTATAATGGTAGTACCACCACTCGTCAAAACAAACATGCCATCTTTTACAAGGCTTATAGCTTTTTGAGCAATGAATTTTTTACTTTCGATGCTATATACAGATCCATTATTAAAAGAACTGTGAAAAGATTTAGATAATGCACCACCATGTACTTTAATAAGTTTTCCTGTATCAGATAACTCTTGCAGATCTCGCCTTATGGTATCTTCTGATACCTTCATTTCATCACTAAGATCTCCTACCAATAATCTATTGTGAAGGTTTACATTGTGTAAGATAAAAGCCTGACGTTCTCTTTTAAGCATGTTGTTATTTCTACTCTTTTAAATAAATTTGAAGCCCGTAAATAAAGTGAATAAGAAATGATTGCAATGTACCAAATTAAAATTGCATAAAACAGCAAAAATTAATAAGTTATTAAAAAAAATTAAAAAGTTTTTTTACATATTCCCAACATTTATAGATAAATGTGGAGAAAAATATAAAATAAAATCCTGCACACTATTGCAATAATATGCAAGTTTTATGCTACTTTGCTTCATCAAAATATTAACATATTAATATTGTTTTCTTTTTAAATTAAAAATATCCTTAACTATTTTTAAATATAAAGCAACTATTATAATCAAAATATTGTTCTAAAATATATTTAACAACATTAACTAAACCAAAAAACAAAACCACGTATGACTACATTATTAAAACAGGGTAACCGCCTTCGTTTTTTGATAGCATCCTTATTTTTATTAATAGGGTATGCATTACAAGCGCAGGTTATCTTAAAAGGAAAAGTAACGGGGCCAAATGGTGCCGCTATTTCAAATGCATCTGTACAAGTAGAACCCAGCAATGCTGGTACAAATACAGATGCTTCGGGTAACTATTCAATCACAACGACTTTAAAACCTGGAAAATATACGTTGGTATTTAGTAGTGTTGGATACAAAAGAATTACCAAAGCTATTACCGTTACAGGTAATGATGCATTTGATAATGATGTAACATTGGGGGCGGATTTACTAGGATTGGATGAAGTGGTTGTGATAGGGTCTTCATTATCACAATCAAGAAAACAATTGGGAAATACAGTTAATACCGTAACCTCTAAGCAGCTTGCTAATACAGGTTCTGGAAACCTTAGTGCAGCACTACAAGGAAAAGTACCCGGTGCACAAATTACTCAAACCAGTGGCGATCCTGCAGGTGGTATTTCTATCCGCATGAGAGGTACGAGTAGTATACTTGGTTCTGCCGAGCCGTTATATGTTATAGATGGTGTTATTATAAGCAACCAATCTACAAATGTTACAAACCTAAACGTAAACCCAGGTGCAGGTGCACAAACTGGAAACAATAGATTGGTAGATATAAACCCAAATGATATTGAAAAAATAGATGTTATTCCTGGAGCATCTGCAAGTGCTATTTATGGAAGCAGAGCCAGCAATGGTGTTGTATTAATTACAACTAAAAGGGGTAAAGCTGGCCAAATGAAAATTGATTTTAGTACAAGTATTCAAAGTAATTCACTTAGAAAAAGAGTATATATAACTAAGTATGGCAAAATGTTTGGTAATACTCGTATTGCAAACGGCGATTCTTATGCATTGGGAAATATTTCTCCTAAACCAAATAATTATCCTGCAACTGGTGGGCAAACGCTTTATGTTAGACCTTCAGATAATGCATCAAGACTTTTTGCTACCGATTTAGTAGATGTACAACGATACGATTACCAAGATGATTTATTTCAGAGAGGATTAGGGACTGACAATCACATTTCTTTGAGTGGAGGAAATGAAAAAGGAAAATACTATTTTTCTGGAGGGTATTATAAAAACGAAGGTATCATTGTAGGTACAGATTTTAGAAGAGTAAATTTTAAAACAAGAGTAGATCAAACTGTTTCTAAATACTTGTCTATTAATGTTGGTGTAGCTTATTCTAATAGTTTTTCTAATGAAAAACCAAACGGCAATGTTTTTGGTAGCCCAATTAACTCTATGAACATTAACAATAATGTTTTTAACTTAAATGAAAAAGATGCTAATGGAGATTATAAAGCGGTAGATCAAAACAGAGTAAACCCTCTAAGTACAATTTATGGTACAGACTATACGCAAGATGTAAACAGAACCATTGCTGATGTACAACTTAAAATAAGGCCAACGAAAGGGCTTACTATTGATTATATTTTTGGTATAGATAACATTGCACAACAAGGTAAAAGCTTAATAAAAAGATATCCTTATTTATACAACAACAATACTGTGGTTGCTGGTTTCGAAGGATTGGGTTATGCCTCAATAGCAAATGCAAATTCATTTTTTGTTAATAATGATTTAAACATTTCATATACGCAAAATTTCAATAAAATATCTTCATTAACTGTTGCTGGTTTTAACCAACAAAGTCAAAAAATAAATTCTGTTGCCGTAGAGGCAAGAGATTTAGCTGCTGGTGTATCTTCTATAGATGGTGCAGCTGCAGTTTCTGCTCCAAGATCAGGGGTTGATAGAAGAGTAATTTTTGGAGGGTTCTTACAACAAACTTTTGGCTATGATAATTTATTTTTTGTAACCCTTGCTGGAAGATATGATGGAAGTACAATTTTCTCAAAAGATAAAACAAACTATTTTTACCCTAAAGTAAGTACAAGTTTATCGTTAAGCGATTTTAGTTTCTGGAAGAAAAATAAAATAGATAAAGTAGTAAACGCTGCAAGACTTCGTATGTCTTGGGGTAAAGCAGGTAATTTGTCTGGTATTGATTCTTACGATGCCTACGACAATTATACTGCAGGAAATTTCAATGGAGTTACTACTTACAATATCCCTACTTCATCTGGTAATCCAATCATTAAAACAGAAAGACACCAAGAATTTGAATATGGTGCAGATGTATCTTTCTTTAATAAACTTAGTGTAACTTTTACAGCTTATAACAAAACTATATTGGACAATTCATTGTTGATTAGAAGAATTGTAGCTCCATCATCTGGTGCAAACCAAAAGGTAGAAAACGTAGGTGACATTACCAATAAAGGTTGGGAATTAGGAATTAATTTTACACCAATTGCCAAAGCTGATTTCAGCTGGAATGTGTTTGCATCATTCAGCAAAAATAAAAATACTGTTGTATCTTCTAAGCAGCTTACACCAATTACGTTTGGTGCAGCATCTGGTTCCCCTACAGTAATTTTACCAAACGAATCAGTAGGTGTTTTTTATGGTGCATATTTTGATAGAGATGCAGCAGGAAATATGTTGTTGGATGCAGCAGGAAGACCACTTACAAAAGTAAACCCTGCTAATGGGCAACTTGCTTTAAAAGTTATTGGTGATCCAAATCCAGATATGGTTTTAAGTTTTGGAAATACAATTGCTTACAAAAAAATTAGTTTTAATTTCTTATTTGATGGTGCTTTGGGACAAGATGTGTTTAATGCTGATAGAAGAACAAGACAAGGCGTTGGTATTGGTGAATTGGCTGAACAAGAATTGAAAGGTGAAGTGCCAAGAGGTTACACATTTGCAATCTACAATGCAGAAGAGTGGAGAGTGGAGAGTGGTTCTTTTATTAAGCTAAGAGAGCTTTCTTTAAGCTATACTTTACCATCTTTTGCTAAGTTTGTAAAAAATTCTAGTGTTACTTTAGCAGGTAGAAATCTAATAAGTTTTGATACTTACAAAGGTTACGACCCTGAAACAAATGCTGGTGGTAATGCTTCTGTATTAAGAGGTATAGATTTTGGAAATATTCCAAATCCTACAACAGTACAATTTACATTTAGAGCACAGTTTTAAAATTTAAAATCAATAAAGAATACATTCCAAAAGTTTTTTAATTATTGAAATTGTTCTTAATAAAAAATAAAATCATGAAAAAAATAAAATATATAAAGTTACTTTTTGCAATAAGTGCAGGTAGTTTGCTATTTATTTCTTGTAAAAAAGAATTTATAGATCCTACAAAACCATCTGTTGAACTTGTAGCAAAAGATGTAAATGGATTAATGAATTTGGCTGCTGGTATGCATAGCCGTTATTCACTTGGTAGAGTGAGTCCATTATACAACTCTATGGTAGCAGGTGGCTATAGTGTGCTTGCTTTAAAAACACCTAATGCTGGTAATATTGCTGAGGCAGAATTAGAAACTGGCCTTGCAGGATTACCAAAAGGAAATGCAATGGTAACAAGCCTTTGGAGAGAGTGCAATTTGCTAAAAACAGAATCTGAAACAATTTTAAACAATGTAAATATAGCATTGATACCTGGCGACAAAGCAGGATTACTTGGCTATGCAAGCATTTTCTATGCTTTAGGTGTAGGGACTTTGTGTGAGTTTTATGAAAAAGTACCATTAAAAACAGAACTAGACGCAACCTTTTCTGATAGAGCTACTGTACTTGCAAAAGTAGTAAGTATATTAGAAGCAGCAGATTTGGAGTTGTCTATAAATGCACCAAGTACAAAATTTTTAGGTAAAATGCCGGCAGGTATAGATATAAAAAATACAGTGAAAGCATTACTTGCTAGATATTATAACATGCATAGTATGGCTACAGGTACTTATCTTGCTTCTTCTGGTACAAAAGCTATTACCTATGCTACAGCAGCAAGTACTACAATAAAATCTGAATTTAGATTTACTGCCGCAACAAGAAATGAAATTGCATTTTTATCTACTACTGTATTCTTGCATGTAGATTCTTCTTTAGGCTTAAAAAATGGATTAGCAGTATCTCCATTCTACAATCTTGATCCTAGATCTGGTTACTACATAAGCAATGCTGGTGGTGCTTTATTTGTAAAAGGATTCTTTACAACAACTCTCACATCTATTCCGCTTTATTTGCCTGGCGAAATGCAATTAATAATTGCCGAAAACCAAGCTAGGCAAGGAGCTTTTCCTTTAGCTAAAATAGCTTTAGATGCAGTAAGAACAAAAACTACTGATGCTTACGGTATAGGAGCAAACCAACCTGCTTATTCAGGCACGTTAGATGCTACTAATTTACTTACGGATATTTACAAGCAAAGAAGATTAGAACTATTTATGAGTGGTATGGAATTAGAAGATAGCAGAAGATTTAACAGACCTGGCCCAACAGCTCCAAATAAAGAAAGAAATAGAAATTTCTATCCTTATCCAAATGCTGAAACGGATAACAATCCAAATACACCAGCAGATCCTGCAATATAATAACGACTACAATTTCTAAGAAAGATGACCTTCACAAAGTCATCTTTTTTATCTTTATGCTTAATGATGCAAATAAATTATGAACAAAAACATCACCAACCTCTATAATATCGCCTCCAAAAACAAACGAACCATCATTGGTCTTATGAGTGGTACTTCACTCGATGGATTGGATATTGCACTTTGTGAAATAGATGGGTTTGGTACAGAAACAAAAGTGGAGATTAAACAATTTGCTACACTTAGCTATGAGCCTTCGTTTAAAGAAAAAATAAAAGAAATATTTAGTAGGCATGATGTAGATTTAGAAAATGTTTGTTTGCTTAACGCATATATAGGTACACAACATGCAAACATGATAAATGACTCTTTGCAAAAATGGAGTGTAAAAAAAGAAGATGTAGATATCATTGCTACCCATGGGCAAACCATTTACCATGCGCCAAAAATTTTGCATAAAAGAGAAATATATGATAATGCAACGCTACAAATAGGTGATGGGGATCATATAGCAGTAAAGACAGGCATCATTACACTCAGCGATTTTAGACAAAAGCATATAGCCGCAGGAGGGGAGGGCGCTCCATTAGCCGTATATGGCGATTATTTAATTTTTAGCAAAGCAGGAGAAAATCGCATCATGCTTAATATGGGTGGCATTGCTAATTTTACTTTTTTACATGGCGATTTAGATGCTAGTAAAATGTTTAGCTCAGATGTGGGCACTGGTAATACGCTAATGGATGCAGTAATGCAAAAATATTTCCCAGGAAAATATTTTGACGAAGATGCAGCTGTTGGTAAACTTGGTACTATTAATGAACAACTACTTGCTGCATTAAAAGACAATGATTTTTTTGCAAAAGGATTTCCAAAAACAACCGGGCCCGAGTTATTTAATATATCTTATTTGCAAAAAGCACAAGAGCGTAGCAATACTTTACAACTAACTGTATATGATATTATGGCTACGCTTGCAAAATTTAGTGCAGATATGATTGTAGATGCCATAATGAGAACCATGAACAATGAGCCTTTTGTGTTGTATAGTAGTGGGGGTGGTATGCACAATCCATTATTGATGGGGCATTTAAAAAAACAAATGCGACAGACCGTTTTTAAAACTACAGAAGATCTAAACATTCATCCAGATGCAAAGGAAGCTGTATTATTTGCCATTTTAGCAAACGAAACATTGTGTGGTGGAGAAACTAATTTTGGTAATGCTGTGCCTAGTGTGAGTATGGGAAAGATTAGTTTCCCATGTTGAGGATGAGTGAAAATTTGATATTATATCTAAAAAAATAAAAGCCTTCCCAGTTTTATGAGAAGGCTTTTATAGATTATTATACCTATTTACAATTGTTTGAACTCTTTAAATACATCAACTTTATTATTTTCTATTAAAGCTTGATACGTTTTCCATTTACCACTAAAGAAAGTATTTATTTTAGTAATGGCTTCAGCAATTTTACCTTCTGCTTTTTTTACCAATAATTCATCATTGCTTGTAGGCTTTGCGTTTTTCCCATTAATATTATCTAATGCTTCATTAAAAGCTGTAAGAACGGTTTCTTGCGGTATTTGGCCATATCCCTGCCTTTCTATTTTTTTACCTTTTATAAAATCGGTTATTGTTTTTATTTCCTCTTGCATTTTTTTACATTGCTTGCGTATGCTATCTGCTATAGGTGTTTCTATGTCCTTTAATTGCGCCTCATATTTTTTGGTTATATCCTCTGCATCGGTTAATTGATCTATTCCTTGAGTAAGTTTTTCTCCTGTTTTTCGTAGTTGAGAGCTCAATGTTTTTTGTGCAAGTAATATATCGCTATTATCTGGTTTTCGTGGATCTGCCTTTATGGTTATAAAACTAGAGTCTGCTTCTTTGTTAAAATTGATAACGATTTTGTATTTGCCTGGCAACACAGCATTGCCACTAGGTTCTTCGTCATTTGGTTTTGGCTTGGTTGATCCTGGTCTTCTAAAACCCTTCTCCTCCATACGCCATACTTTTTTATTGAAACCTGTATCTGCAGCCCAATTAAGTGTGCGTACCAATTCGTTTTGCATATTGTAAATTTTTACAATGGCCGTATCTAGTTTTGTTTGTTTAAGTGCAGTCGTATCTGTTGTTTTTTTTGATGTCGTATCTTTTTGCTTTACGTTGGCATAAAAATTTATAACTGCACCTCTTGGTTTGTTATCCGCATTCCATACGCCCCATGTGCTCCATTCGTAGCCAGGTTGGTTCTTATACGTTACTTTGTATGCATCGTTGTTTTCAAAAGCTACTATATTTTTATTGATTATTCCTTTTTGCGCAGCTAGTTTTCTCAGCGGTCGTATATCATCTAGCACATACATGGCTCTGCCAAATGTGGCAATACACAAATCAGCCTCACGCTCTTGTATTGCTAGGTCGTAGGTGCTTACGCTAGGGTATCCATTTTTAAATTGTTGAAATGTATTGGCAGCATCAAAACTAATCCACAAGCCTTGTTCTGTACCTACAAATAACAAATTGGGTTGTACAGGATCTTGCAGTACACATAAAGCATACCCTTTTGTATTTTTATTTTGTAAAATATTTACCCAAGTGTTACCAAAGTCAGTCGTTTTAAAAACCATGGCGGCAAAATTTCCTCTGCGATAATCATTGGCTACAATATAAGCCTCGCCTGCATTGTATCTGCTAGCTTTTACTTGGGGTAGCCAGCATCCTTTTGCTAGCCCAGTTATCTTACTAGTAACATTGCTCCAAGTTTTTCCGCCATCTTTTGTCAATTGCACTTGTCCATCATCTGTGGTTACCCACAAAATATCTTTATTTAATTTGCTAGGCTCTATAGCTAAAATCGTACAATGATTTTCTGCTCCTGTAATATCAATGCTTATACCACCATTTTTTTGTTGGTCTATTTTTGCGCTATCATTGGTGGTAAGGTCAGGGCTAATGGTGATCCAGCTTTCGCCTTTGTCTGTACTTTTATGCACAAATTGGCTACCATAATAAATTGTTTTTTTATCAAATGCATCTTGAGCTATGGCTGCATTCCAATTAAAACGTACTCTATCTTTATTTACCGTATTCACAACACTTGCTGGTTTTATATCCCAATTTTCTCCGGTCAAAATATTGTATCTTCCTACATTTCCACCTTGGCTCATAGCATATATCCAATTGGCATCTTCAGCGTCTGGTAGTACATCAAAACCATCGCCACCCCATAGGCTTTCCCAATAATAATTTTTCAACCCACTGTCTGTCCATGTGT
>JAYSWO010000089.1:0-2256 GCA_043717975.1 Ferruginibacter sp.
ATAATTGGTATTGGTAGAAATATAAACAAACAACCAATGTTTAGCGAGCAGCAACGTATTGATTGGTTGAAAGAAATTTATGCCGACAATGATAAAGTAGATGCTGTGTTATATGATGGTCTTACAGTAGATTGTTGCAAAGAAGTGGGGGCAGAATTTATTATAAGAGGCATACGATACGTAAACGATTTTGAATACGAAAAGGCCATTGCTGATATGAACCGCAGCATTGCAGAAAATATTGAAACCGTATTTTTTACTTGCTTACCACAATTTACTTCTGTAGCATCTACATTGGTAAGAGATGTGCTGCGCAATGGTGGTGATGTATCAAAATTTTTACCAAAAGCGGTAAATAAAACGATAAAGAAATCTTTTAAAAATGGCAAGTGATTCTATTTGGTTTAAAAAAAATTTAACCCTTGAAGAAATAATAGCACACAATTTAAATGCTGCCACAATGGGTACACATTTAGATATGCAATTTGTAGAATTGGGAAATGATTTTTTGAAAATGAGTATGCCTGTAGATGAAAGAACCAAACAACCTTATGGGTTACTGCATGGTGGTGCAAGTTGTGCATTGGCTGAAACCGTTGGCAGCATTGCATCTGCACTTGTTATAGATACGAGCAAACAAATTTGTGTAGGCTTAGAAATAAATGCCAATCATTTACGGAGTGCTAAAGATGGCATAGTAATTGGAACTGCTACACGCATACACATTGGCAGCAGCACACATGTGTGGGACATAAAAATACACAACGAGCAAGACAAACTTATTTGTGTGAGTAGATTAACTGTTGCAATATTAGCAAAGAAATAAAAAATCTTTTTAAAAATTAAAAGACTCTAATAAATGTGTCAGACACCTCTATTAGAGTTTTTTAATTATTGAACTCTCAAAAAGGTGTCAGACACATATTTGCAGCATAAAAATAAAACTACGAATACCCTAATATCTTCAACATACTTTGCGATGTTTGTTCTTTAGCATATACCCACTCAATTAATTTACCGTTTTTATCTCTTTCGATAATGATATGTTTTGGTGATGGTATAAGGCAATGTTTTATACCTCCATATCCGCTTATTTGATCTTGATATGCACCTGTATGAAAGAAGCCAACATACAGTGGTTCTTTATTGCTTTCCAAATCATCTTCGTTGGTAGTTTTTACTTTTGGCAAAAATACTTCGTTGATGTGTTCTTCGGAATCGTAGTAATCATGCCCATCGCAAGTGATGCCGCCAAGTACCACACGCTGGTATTCGTTTTTCCATTTGTTTATAGGAAGCATTAAAAACTTTTCGCCAATGCCCCAAGTATCGGGCAATGTTGTGATAAAAGAAGAATCTATCATGTACCAAGTTTCTCTATCGTTTTGTACTTTTTCGCCAATAACACTGTAAATATGCGCCATACTCTCTCCTACTGTAAAACTGCCAAACTCAGTATAAATATTTGGCATTTGTACTTTAGCTTTCTTACAGGCTGTTTTAATATTTCTTACAATTTCATTAATCATGAACTGGTAGTCATACTCAAAGCCTAGTGAATGTTTGATAGGAAAACCACCACCAATATTTATAGAATCCAATTCAGGGCAAATCTTTTTTAACTGACAATAAAGCGTAATACTTTTTTGCAACTCACTCCAATAATAAATATCGTCTTTTATACCTTTGTTTAAAAAGATATGCAACATTTTTAATTGAAATTTATCTTCATACCCTTCTATTTCATCTACATAAAAACCAAGCACATCTTTTGCCTTCATACCCAATCGGCTAGTGTAAAAAGGAAAACTTGGCTCTTCTTCCGCAGCTATGCGAATGCCCAATTGAAAAGGTTTTCCTGTACGTATGTTGCGTTTGTACATGTTAAGCTCTTCTTTATTATCGAGTATTGGAATTACATTTTTAAAACCATCGTTTATCAATTTTGCAATACGACTTGTATAATTTTTTTGCTTAAAACCATTGCAAATAATATTAATATCTTTTGTGATTTTTCTTTTTTTGTACAATGCGTTAATGATATCGATATCGTACGCATACGAAGTTTCTAAATGTATATTGTGCTTTAAAGTTTCTTCTACTATAAAACTAAAATGCGAACTTTTTGTACAATAGCAATAATTGTATTCGCCCTCGTACTTGTGTTTTTTAAATGCATTGGCAAACATGGCTTTTGCCTTATTTATTTGCATTCCAATTTTTGGTAAATAAGATAATTTTAATGGTGTACCATAT
>JAYSWO010000090.1:0-2255 GCA_043717975.1 Ferruginibacter sp.
TTGATGATAAAAAAACACCTGTTACATTAGCGGATATACTTTCTCTTCTACAATCGTCCTCTAAAAAGCTGGATTAAAAGCATCGGGCAAAGTCCTCATCACGTCTCTAATAGCAAAGAGAATACATTAAAATTTCGTGCCTGGCTTTCTTCTTTTTTATCTTCCCCTTCGTGGTACTTGATGTATCGTTTTATTTTTTCTTCGTGCACTCTTACTGTAATTACGAAATATCCTTTTGCCAAAAATGATTGCCCTTCCTTTTGCAACAGGCAATGTAAATTGTACAATTTTCATAATAATCCAATATTGGCTTGTAAAAAATGAATATTCAAATTATTTAGATAAACTTTGTTCATTAATGGCTAAATATGATACTTACTATATTTTTATAAGTATTTACATTTGTAAAAAAAAGTATGCCTATAATTTGGAAAGGGGTATTCCCCGCTGTTACTACAAAATTTACTGAAGCAGATACATTAGACTTTGATTTGTTTGAAAAAAACCTGAATGCACAATTAGATGCAGGTGTACATGGCATTATACTTGGTGGTACACTTGGAGAATCAAGCGTATTAACCGTAGCTGAAAAAGAAGCCCTCGTTATTTTTACCATTAAAAAAGTAGCAGGCAAAGTACCCGTAATACTAAACATTGCAGAGGGCTCAACCAAAGAAGCTGTTACCCAAGCTTTGCTTGCAGCTGCATGGGGTGTAGATGGCTTAATGCTATTGCCACCTATGCGTTATAAAACCGACCACAGAGAAACAGTAACTTATTTTAAAGCAATAGCCAATGCTGTAAATCTTCCAATAATGATTTACAATAATCCTGTGGATTATAAAACAGAGATAACGTTGGATATGTTTGATGACTTACAATCCTGCACAAATATTCAAGCCGTTAAGGAATCTACAAGAGATGTAACAAACGTAACAAGAATGAGAAATCGCTTTGGTGATAGGTTTAACATTTTATGTGGTGTAGATACATTGGCCATGGAAGAGCTTTGCCTAGGAGCTGATGGATGGGTAGCAGGTTTGGTTTGCGCATTTCCAAATGAAACAACAGCCATTTACCATTTAGTAAAGGCCGGAAAGATAGAAGAAGCTACAAAAATTTATAGATGGTTTATGCCATTGCTTGAATTAGATATTCATGCAAAATTGGTGCAGTATATTAAATTAGCTGAAACAATTGCTGGCATTGGTAGCGAAACAGTAAGAGAGCCAAGGCTCACATTAATAGGTGAAGAAAGAAAGCGAATAGTAAAAATTATTACAGATGGATTGGCCAATAGACCTGTACTTGAAAATTTGACAACAGCCTAATTTTATGTATACTTTTACATAACTAAATACAAATTGCTGCACTAATTATGCAAGCCAACAATAACATATATGTACGATAACGCAACTACAGCAGATATTGATAATGTAATGGAAGAAGCTTGGAAAGCCTTTCATATATATCGCAAATTATCTTTGAAACAACGGGCTACTTTTATGCGCACAATAGCCCTAGAGATAGAAGCATTGGGGGATGAATTAATTATTGTAGCAGGAGAAGAAACCAACCTCCCCGAAGCAAGACTAAGGGGTGAACGGGGCAGAACTATGTTTCAATTAAATGCTTATGCAACGGCTTGCGAAAAAGGCAATTGGCTACAAGCAAGTATTGATACTGCCATACCAGATAAAACACCACCCAAACCTGATGTTCGAAAAATGCTTGTCCCACTTGGCCCTGTTGTTGTTTTTGGTGCTTCTAATTTTCCTTATGCCTATTCTACTGCTGGAGGCGATACGGCAAGTGCATTTGCAGCTGGTTGTCCTGTGGTTGTAAAAGCCCATCCTGCACACCTTCGCACAGGTGCATTAATGGCAAAGGCAATATCTAAAGCAGCAAGTGATTGTGGTTTACCTACAGCCATTTTTACAAATATATATAGCCCAGGTTTTGAGATAGGAAAAGCTTTGGTAATGCACCCACGTACCAGTGCTGTTGGTTTTACAGGCTCCTACGCCGGTGGAAAGCAATTGTTTGATTGGGCAAATGAGCGTACATCTCCCATACCAGTTTTTGCAGAAATGGGAAGTGTAAACCCCGTATTTCTTTTACCTGAAAAAATGAATCAATCTGCTGCTGATATGGCAAAGCAATATGCTGGTTCTATTACATTGGGTGTTGGCCAATTTTGTACCAAGCCAGGATTAATTATTGGTATTGCGGGAGCAGATTTGGATACTTTTTCG
>JAYSWO010000010.1:0-2534 GCA_043717975.1 Ferruginibacter sp.
CTTCTTGCAAAGCACGCCCACCTGCAGTTACAGACACGGATCCTTTAGGAATATTGTACCCAATACTAATATCTCCCGAGCCAGATGTTTTTGCAGAACCTTTCAACAAAAATCTATTTTGACTAGGATACTGTTGAGCAACTGCTTTTATAGAATCATATAAAGAATAAAAAAGTGTATCCCTTAAATTTCTTGTAGCAGTAGTACTCGTATCTGTGTATGTTTGAATAGCCAAATCTCTTCCAAATGGTTCTAGTACAGGAAAAATAACACGACTATATTGAGATATTACTGTGAAACTATCTATATAATCAAACACCCCATCTGGTTGCGGGTCGTTCTGATTGTTTAGCCTATCCAAATTTATGAGTGAAATGATAGGAGCACCTTGGTTTTTATTGCCAAATGGAACATACCGTTTTGCGCCTAATCCCGGTTGTTCATAGAGTACATCCAATTTAAAATCTTCTCTTGTTAAAGAACCGTATCCTACAGAATACACATTCTTCATCATCAATTTCCAAATAGGAAGGTTCACACGTTGCGAAGTAGCTTTCAATAATTTTAAAAACAATATTTTTTGAGAAGCAGTACTCGTGTCTGGTGTTACATCTTCGGAAAATTCTCCCACTTGATATATCTTACCTTTATAAGAATATTGGTATGCTACTCCCAATACTTCATCGGTTTGGAGTGGAGAACTTAGCGACAATGTACCCAATTGTGTATTGAAAGTATATGAACTCGGGTCTAATTTTCTAGCAAATGTTTTTTCAAAATCTTGTACAGGGTTTAACAGAAGTGTATTTGTTAACTTTTCATAAATGGTCGAAGGATTACGAGCATCAGGTAAGTTTCTTATTTTGGTTAGTAAATCATTCGTTGTATTTGTGGGTATAGGGTCAATAGTTGTTGGATTGATAACTGGGGGTTGTCGAAAGGGATTTTTTTCTCCCAAATCCATCAACCCTACTACATCTCTTGTTTCTATTGTTACACCATTTCTGTTTGTAACCCACACTTGCAATTTTAAAATCTGTACCGGCGTAATAATTGCCGGTGCTTTTTCCATAGATTTATTATAATTATCCACAAAATATTGTGCCAATAAAAAGTGCCTGTTTTCTTCATACTCATCTCCCCTAATTTCAAAATTTTGTGCTGCAGAACCGCCTTGTAGGTTCACACTTTGCCTTTGCGATTTTTGGTTGGCAAGAATAGCGGTTACAAATAATTTACCAAATTGAAATTGAGTTTTTAATCCAAACAATTGTTGTGCCCCAGGTATCAATGTTCCTTTAGATGCAAAGCTTACAGTACCTGCTTCAAATCTTTTTATAATATCATCGTCTTTGCCTGTATAATCTAACTTTATTTGATTATCTAAATTAAAATTGGCTAGGGTATTATAATTTATAGGAAACTTAAGTTTATCACCGATACTAGCATTTACATTTAATTGTGCATTTACAGCAAAATCAAGCCCTCCATTTTTTCTTGCACGCTCAGGTAATGTTGGATTATCTATTTTTTGCCCTTGATAACCAGCGATGATATCCACACTTCCTTGTGGGGTAATATCGATTTTGCCTGTACCAAAAAGCCTATTAAATAAATTATCTGATAAAGAAAGTTTTGGTTTTAAAAGTTTTCCTCTGTTTAATAAGCTTGTAGTATTAGCCCTTTTCTTAAAATAATCAGATTCAGCTTGCTTATTGCGCATAGCCCAAAACTCATCAAACGAATATGTAGTGGGTGTACGATAGTATTTATTCCCAATTTTTTGATACACTGTATAGGTACGAGTACTAGCATTGTACACTACAGAGTCGTTTACATTGGTAGGATTTTTTAAATAAAAAGTGCCTCTATTGTTAGAGGAAACTGCGTCGCCTCTTGTATCACTAATAGGATAATGCACCACCGGTGGTGGTGTATCAATAATATTTTTGGTAGCATCAAATGTTGTTGTAGGATTTGGCTCAATTATTGTCATAGACAATATAACTGGCACAGCACAACAGGCAAGCAACATGAACGTAATTTTTCTGATAAGCAGCATTAAGATAATAAGTTAACGTAAATCTAGTCTCAAATGGCTTTAAGGGCTTTTTTTATCAGTTCTTCTAGTTTAAAAATATCTGGTTCTGTTGTTAGTATTTTCTTAACTGATTGCTCAGCTTGTTTTTGTGCTATACCTAGTGCAAATAATGCATTTATTGCATCTCGTTCGATACTAAAGACTCCTTTGTCCCAAGTTTGGCTGCCTGTGTCTAATTTTGTTCCCACTTTATCTTTTAGTTCAAGTACCAAACGCTCTGCAGTCTTTTTACCAATTCCTTTTACACTTTCTATTAAACGTACATTGTTTGTTGCTATTGCGTTCGATACTTCATCAGGACGCAAAGAAGACAACATCATACGAGCAGTAGCTGCACCTACACCAGAAACACTTATCAACAGCACAAACATATCTTTTTCTTCTTTGTCAAAAAAGCCGTATAAAGTATGTGCATCTTCCTTTATTTGAAGGT
>JAYSWO010000091.1:0-2252 GCA_043717975.1 Ferruginibacter sp.
GTTTTTATTCGTGTTTATTGGTGTTATTTGTGGCTTTTTTTTGCCACAACTTGCCCCGCCATTGCGGGAGATTAAACAGAGACACATAAATGATATAAACCAAAACCGTGCATCTGTGGCAATGTTCTGTCTTTTAAAAACTTCGCTCCAAAAAATTAATAACCCTATATAATACAAACACAATAATAATGGTAAGCGAAATGTAATACATGAATCTACCATTTTCTCTTGTTTCATCATCGTATTTAAAATACTCTTTGCCAGTATATTTACTTATGTTTTTTGCAAAAGCTAGATTATAACCAATTATAAGACCAAGAAAACCCACAATACCAATCCACCCCAAAAATTGTTGAGGAAAAGTGGCTTCTTTACCTATTGATAATATTTTATCTTCTTTATAAATGAGTTCATTTTTTCTTGAAGTAATATCTGTTGGTAGTATGTTTCTATTTAGTAATTCTGTTTCCAAAGCTTGGAGCATGTCAGTATCCCATTGGTCAAATTGGTAAACCATGGTAAGCAATGCTTCGTCAGATTGTTGGGTAACTATATCTTGGTAATAATTGTTCATCAATATAAAATGTTTTATATAGGGAGCAAGATATACACAATATAAATAGCATGTTTTGATACATCTTTAGATACCAAAAAAATATTTTAAAAAATAAATTTGGTAAAACTAAAATAGTTAGTATATTTGTGCTAATCAAATTAGTTGTCATGTCACAAGCAGGATTAAATCTAAAATACCTCCGCAAATTGCGTGGGCTTACACAAGAAGAATTTGCCAATAAGCTTGGCATTAAGCGCTCTCTCATTGGTGCGTACGAGGAAGAACGTGCTGACCCACGTTTGGATGTGTTAGAAATTGTTTCTGAAATGTATAAGCTAAGTTTAGATGAACTTTTCTTAAAAGACTTAAGCAATGAAAGTGGTAGTTATTTAATGAAACGTAGGCGCCAAAAAATGATGATGAGTGAAGAACGAAATGTCATTCATTTTGTACCAGTAAAAGCTGCCGCTGGTTATTTGGCCGGCTATGCTGATGCTGAGTTTATAGATGAATTAAATACATTTACTTTACCGATGCTTTCAGGTGGTAATTATCGTGCTTTTGAAATTATCGGAGATAGTATGTTGCCAACACCGAGTGGTAGTATTATTGTAGGTGAAAAAACCGAAAGCCTAGATGAGGCAAAAAACAACAGCGCATATATAGTTGTAAGTAGAAACGAAGGTATCGTTTATAAAAGGCTCGTAAAAAATGCCAAACTAAAAAATAAATATACGTTGGTGAGTGATAATCCAGCATACCAACCCTATCAAATAAATGCGGAAGACATTATGGAACTTTGGGCGGCACAAGTGGTAATAGGCAAAGTAGCAAGCCAACAAAGGTGGGATGTAAATTCTTTGGCAAACTTGGTAAATAATTTACAAGACCAAGTGAGTACCTTGAAGAAAAAGATGAATTAGATGCCCCCTAAATCTCCCGAAGGGGAACTTGGAGCATCGTTGGAATTGAACTTATTTAACATTAACAAATGTTTTATTTTATTTTTTGGAGAGTTAAAATATTTAATACAATTTTGAATTAGAAGAAACTGCATTTCAAGTCCTTTTTTCAAAAGGATTTAGGGAGGCTTCGTAACTTTATTTAGATACATCAAAAAAACAAATACATCAATTAAAAAAACAAAAGCTATGATCAAATTACAAATTGTAGGAAACCTTGGTGCAGACTGCATTCAAAAGGAAGTAAATGGTAAAAACGTTATTAATTTTAACGTTGCACATTCAGAAAAGTATAAGGATGCACAAGGTAATTTAGTAGAAAAAACTACATGGGTAAACTGTGCATATTGGACTGACAAGGTAGGTATAGTTCCATTTCTATTAAAAGGAAAAACCGTATATGCAGAAGGAATACCTGAAGCAGATGCATACACCAATAAAGACGGAGCAGCAGCAGCTACGCTAAGAATGCGTGTTATGAATTTACAATTGCTTGGTGGTAACACAGATGGACAAACCCCTGGTCAACAACAACAGCAGCAACCAAACTACAACACTGGAAATGTAACCAACGCCGGTTCTACACCAGCACCTGTAGTAAGGGCACAACCAGCGGCAGATATGCCTTTGGATGATGATTTACCATTTTAATAATAATCGAATTATAATTCAAAGCTTCTCTTCGGAGAAGCTTTTTTATTTGGGACAATTATTTTTTTGAAAATTTAAAATGA
>JAYSWO010000092.1:0-5662 GCA_043717975.1 Ferruginibacter sp.
GCGAGGTGATGAAGGATGATGGAAAGCCCTATACTGTTTTTACCCCTTATAGCAGAAAATGGAAATCTTTATTGAGGGATTACCATCTGAAACCTTATCCTACAAAAAAATATTTTAAAAATTTCTATAAACAACCTCCGCAAAAAATTCCCTCTTTAATCTCAATGGATTTTATTGGAATAAATAAACCGTTTCCCATAAAAGACTTGAAAGAAGAACTAATAAAAAAATATTCCGATCAAAGAAATTTTCCCGCCATTGAAGGGACTTCAAAATTAGGAGTTCATTTACGTTTTGGAACTATAAGTATAAGGGAACTAGCTGCACGAAGTAAAAACCTCTCAGATACTTATTTAAACGAATTAATCTGGAGAGATTTT
Source organism: Ferruginibacter sp. (assembly GCA_043717975.1). Classification (GTDB taxonomy): domain Bacteria; phylum Bacteroidota; class Bacteroidia; order Chitinophagales; family Chitinophagaceae; genus Ferruginibacter. The sequence continues at coordinate 381 of JAYSWO010000092.1, forward strand.
TATCACATGATTTTATGGAATTTTCCTGATGTAGGCAAAGGGAAAGCATTTAAACCTTTATATGATACAATTAAATGGAGAAACGATACAGGAGAATTTGAAAGCTGGTGTAATGGTAAAACGGGTTATCCAATTGTTGATGCTGGGATGCGGGAATTGAAAGCAACTGGTTTTATGCACAATCGTGTACGCATGATTGTTGCTTCTTTTTTATCAAAGCATTTATTATTAGACTGGCGATTAGGCGAAGCTTATTTTGCACAAAAATTGTTAGACTTTGATTTGGCAGCTAATAATGGTGGCTGGCAATGGGCTGCAGGTAGCGGTTGTGATGCAGCACCCTATTTCAGAATATTTAATCCAAGATTGCAAACTGAAAAATTTGATAAACAATTAAAATATATTCGCCATTGGGTTCCGGAACTGGATAGTTTTGATTACCCTATACCTATCGTTGATCATGAATTTGCAAGGAAACGTTGTTTGGAAGTGTATAGTGAGGCATTGAAAATAAAATAGCAGGGTGCTTTTATCCCTTTTTAATTGATAAAAATATTTCCATAATCAACAATACAATTATTAGTTTCCTGATAAACTTTCAATAGTCTTTTAATACTTGTTTTGCCTTCTCTCCCTAAATCAAGCGAAAACTTATTTACATATAAATCAATGTGCTTGCGCATTACATCTTCGCTCATTTCTTGTGCATGGCTGCGTATGTAATCGTTTAGCTCGGGGTAATTTGAAAAGGCAAATTCTATGCTTTGTTTTGTCAATAAATCTATTTGTTGCTGTATAATTGGCTGTACCGTTTTCTTTACTACAATGCCACCAAGCGGAATAGGGAATCCAGTTTTTGTTTCCCAATAATCGCCAAGGTCTGTAATTTTTATTAACCCTTTTTCTGCATATGTAAACCGGTTTTCGTGTATGATAACACCCAACCCTTTTCCTTGCAAAACAAAATTTTCTATTTCATCGTATCGCAAAAATATTTTGTTTTTAGCTTTGGGATACGCCAATGAAAATAATAAATGTGCGGTGGTATTTTTACCCGGAATGGCAACTAACTTTTCTTCCACATTTGTAATTCCCAATTCAACATTGGTAATTAACAAAGGGCCTACTCCCCTTCCCAATGCACTGCCACTATTGAGTAAACGATAATTTTTTTGCACCAAAGGCAGCACACCATAGCTCAATTTAGTTACCATCAATTTTCCATCAATAGCCCACTGGTTAAGGGTTTGCACATCTTCCAATATTGGTTCAAATTGCAAATTGCCTGTATCTATTTTTTGGTTTACCAATGCATCAAAGATAAAAGTATCGTTTGGGCAAGGGGAGAAACCCATGGAAATTATTTGTTTATTCATCAATTAAGTTTAGTGGTTTAGGAGATTATGAGTTTAGGGGTCGAAACGAGTATTTTCTAAACCCTAAACTTCTAATCTTCTAAACTCTTTTACAATTCTAATTAAATGTTCATTTAAGCTATCAATAGCTTCTTTCATTTTCCAATTTGTTTTTACACGCTCACCTACAAAATTACTAATGCTTCTTACTTGTAAAAAAGGAACATTTTCTTGTATGCACGCATAATGAAAAGCGGCTCCTTCCATACTTTCAATATCTGCATCATATTTTTTCCTATACAATTCTGTTTGTACAAAACTATCCGAAACAGTGTTTATAGTAATAGCATTCACGGGTTTTAATGAAAAAAAGTTTTGTGTAGTATTTTGCAATCTCCCATTTGTATTTGGAAAAGCATCTTCGCTTGTAAATCCCTTTTCGAAAAGCGTAAAAAATTGATCTTTTTCTTGTATCCCAAGGTCTGCAAACAAATCGGTTTTTACAGCAAATATTTGCCCAAGTGGGTATTGATTTTTAAAAGTGCCAGCAATACCGCCTTGAATGATAAAATCATACTTTTTCTGTTGCAAACGCTTTGTGACTGCAAACATACATGCCGGTGCACCTACGCCTGTTATGAGCACATTAGCCATGGTATTTTGAGCCATAAAAGGAGCAATTTCCATTTCGGTGGCAGCTACTACTAAAATCTTCATTTGGTAAAGTTAATTACTAGCGTTTTACTTTGTTAACTTTAGCTACTACCTTTGCAAATAAATTTAGGATTATATAATGGTATACATTACGAGAATAGAACATTTTAATGCCGCTCATAAACTCTTTAACCCAGATTGGAGTAGAGAAAAAAATGAAGAGATATTTGGCAAATGTGCCAACGAAAATTGGCATGGGCACAATTTTAATTTACATGTAACTGTAAAAGGAGTACCCAACCCAGAAACTGGTTTTGTATATGATGCAAAAAAGCTAAGTGTTATTATTAAAGAATATGTAACAGATGTGTTAGATCATAAAAATTTAAATGTAGAAGTACCTTTTTTAAAAGATAGAATCTGTTCTATAGAAAATCTAGTAATTGGTATTTGGAATCAGTTGAAACCACAAATGCCTAATGATGTAACATTGCATGCATTAAAGTTATACGAAACAGATAGGATTTATGTGGAATACTTTGGGTAACGAGCTAATGAGCATCGTTGTAAATAACATTGCTTATTAAAATAAAACTGAATACTATAAAGAATAATTTTACATCATAAATATTAAATTTTACATACTTGAACCGAGTTTCCGTTTTTAGAAAAGAACATTTTAATGCAGCGCACCGCTTGCACAACCCCGTGTGGGACAATGCAAAGAATGAAGCTGTATTTGGCAAATGCAACAATCCACATTATCACGGGCATAATTATGATTTAACCGTTCAAGTAATTGGCGTACCAGATGCAGATACAGGGTATGTAATGGATACAAAAAAACTGAGCGATCTTATTAAAGAAAAAATTATAGATAAATTTGATCATAAAAATCTCAACGAAGATTGTGTAGAATTTAAGCATACAAACCCAACCGCAGAAAACATCGTAATTGCTATCTATAAAATATTAAGAACAGAGATTGACGAAAAATTAGAACTTAAATTACGCTTGTATGAAACAGAGAGAAATTTTGTAGAATATCCTGTATAAAAGAATTCAGGTTATATTGTTCTGATTTTTGTGGCATTAAGATTTGTAATATTATTAAAATATATATTTAACATGGCATATAAGAAAGTAGAAAGTTATGACCAAGACATAACGGAAGGTTTATTAAAAAATTATAAAGAAAACATTACTTTATTGGGTGAAGATGCAGAACGTGAAGGCTTATTGAAAACTCCTGAACGCATTGCAAAAGCCATGCAATACATTACGCAAGGTTATAGTCAAGATGCAAAAGCAATTTTGGAATCTGCAAAGTTTCATGAAGAAATGAGTGAGATGGTAATTGTAAAAGATATTGAATTGTATAGCATGTGCGAGCACCATATGTTGCCGTTTTTTGGTAAAGCGCATGTGGCCTATATCCCAAATGGATATATTACAGGCTTAAGCAAAATAGCTCGTGTTGTAGATGTGTATGCACGCAGATTACAAGTGCAAGAAAGGCTTACACATCAAATTATGGATGCCATTAAAGATACATTAAATCCGCTTGGAGTAGCTGTTGTTGTTGAGGCTTCTCACCTATGTATGATGATGCGTGGTGTGGGCAAACAAAATTCTTCTACTACTACTTCTGCATTTTGTGGTGAGTTTGAAAAACATCAAACAAGAAGTGAGTTTATGAAATTGGTAACAGGAAAATTGCATTAATCCCACAAATTAAAAACATCTAACTGTATGCTACATTGAGGTGTAAGTATAAAGTCTGTATTGGTTGTTTGACGATATTTATTATCTTTTAGCTCAAAAACTTCTACAGATCTTTTTTGAGGGTCTGCCATAATGTAGTATTTAACGCCACACATTTCATACAAACTAAATTTAGTGTTCCTGTCTTTAATAACAGTAGATGGAGACGCTGTTTCTAAAATTATTGTCGGAGGGAATGTTTGAATTTCCTCATTTGAATTTCCACATACAACCATCACATCTGGTCTTACTACATTAGACTCATCTATCACCCAATCAATTTCATAGAAAACTTCACAATCACATTTAAAATTTGGGATATCTAGAATATTCCCTATTAATCTATAGAATTTACCAGAAAATCTATTGTGACTTTTTTTAGGAGATGGACTCATTGCATAAGGATACCCTTTGATAAGTTCCCAATCTCCTTCCCAAAGTTTATACTGAGAATAAGTGTATTTTTCAGGTTCAAATATTTTATCTGCTGAATCCATAATTCAAATTTAAAATATATTTTTGAACTTTAGTACTTTAAACAATTTAACAATAAAACTATTCAACAATTTTTATATGAAACACGCATACATCTTTCCTGGCCAAGGCGCACAGTTTAGTGGCATGGGCAAAAACTTATATGAAAGCAACCAAGCATCTAATGTATTATTTGAAGAAGCCAACGATATTCTTGGCTTTCGTATTAGCGATACCATGTTTACCGGCAGCGATGAAGATTTAAAACAAACCAATATTACACAACCGGCTATATTTATTCATTCTGTAGCTGCATTTAAAAATATTGTAAGTGCAAGGCCAGATATGGTTGCCGGACATTCGCTTGGAGAATTTTCTGCACTCGTGGCCAATGGTTGTTTAAGTTTTGCAGATGCATTGCGCTTGGTATCCGTACGTGCAGCTGCTATGCAAAAAGCTTGTGAGGCAAACCCAAGCACCATGGCTGCAGTTTTAAATTTAGATGATGCCACAGTAGAAGAAATATGCAAAGCTATTGCAGTCGAAACCAACGAAGTGGTGGTAGCTGCCAATTATAATTGCCCTGGTCAATTGGTGATAAGTGGATCTATAAAAGGCATAGAAATAGCTTGCGAGCGTATGAAAGCTGCAGGAGCAAAACGTGCATTGGTATTGCCAGTTGGTGGTGCATTTCATTCGCCATTAATGACACCCGCTAGAGAAGAGTTGGCATCAAAAATAAACAGTACCACTTTTAATACGCCCCACTGCCCTATTTACCAAAATGTAGTAGCTACAGCGGTTACAGATGCTGCACAAATAAAAGAAAACTTAATAGCCCAGCTTACAGGCCCAGTAAAATGGACACAATGTGTACAATCTATGATTAATGATGGTGCAACCAATTTTACAGAATGTGGTCCAGGAAAAGTGTTACAGGGGTTGGTACTAAAAATAAATCAGGAGATGTTAGTAGAAGGGTTTGGCTAATGACTATTTAATTTTTTCTTCAGTTTGTTTCTTTTAAAATAAAAT
>JAYSWO010000093.1:0-5653 GCA_043717975.1 Ferruginibacter sp.
ATAATATTCGTTAGATGGCAAAGGGTCGGGAGTTATAACGGCGTCTGTTGCTTTTTTACAACTTATCATAGAAAAAACGGCAGTAAGGATTATTAGGTATTTCATACAATATTTTTTGTTGGACTTTGCTAATAACTAAACGTTTAATTCGTCATTTTATTTCCTTCTAGTTCTCTTATCCACTTTCTACAAAAATATAATGGTATTAATCCCACCACACCAAAACTACAATCTATTAGCACATGAAACATTGGTATATGCCTTATGGGCGCAGCTATAAATGCCAATGGAAATATGGCTATACAAGCCAACATGGCCCAATCTATTATCCATTTATTTTTTACAGGGTCTTTCAGTGGGCCTATAAAAGCCAAGGCAATTACTATATGCGCAAATGCCAACCAGTCAAACCCATAAGCCAGCATCGGATACTTTGCATTCGTTTCTACCAATGCACTGTACACATCTTTCAGCCAGGCATCCGCAAAGCTTGGCACCAACGATGGATGATTTAGCAACCACTGTAATTCTGTTTCTACAGGAAAAGCCGTAACACCGCTTAGTATAAGTGCAACAATAAAAAATAAAATGAGAAGGCATATTTTTTTTAGTAATGTCATTTTGAAAAACAAGTTTTAAATCCGATTAGTAAAACAAAAATGGTGAATACAACTAGATGATAAAATAATTCATAAAAAAAAAACTCCGAAGATTACTTCGGAGTTTTTTATAATTTGTATAAAATATTTCTATTCGTCACTAGTTACTTGGAAAGTAATTGGTTGTCTACGATAAGCTTTTACAATATTGCCATTTTGTTGTGCAGGTGTCCATTTTGGCCCTTTCTTAATAGCACGTACAGCTTCTGCTTCCATACCATAGCCATGGTTGGTTTCTGCAACCACATCACTAATGGCACCATCTTTTGCCACAATAAAACGTACAATAACTTGATAAACACCTGGAGGTGCATTGTTGTCCTGTGTAACTTGTCCGTTTAGGTTGCTTTCGAGATATTTCCTCCATTTAGCTTGTCCTCCAGGAAATTCAGCTTCTATCTCCACCTTCGTAAAAGGTGCATCATCTTCTACTTTTTTTACTGGAGCTTCAACTACTTCTGATTTTTCTACTACCACAGGTGCTTGAACAATTTGAGTAGTATTTTCAGATACAACCGTTTTTTCACTAATTGCTTGATCTTCTTTTATCTCTTCAATTTTTTCATCCTTCTTTATCTCATTGTCTTTTTTAATTACAGGAGGAGTAAATTGGATTTGCTTAATTTCCGGCGGTGGTGGTGGTTTTGGCGGTGGTGGTGGTGGTACTACAGGAGGTGCTATCTCTTCTTTTTTTACTTCTGCCATTTGTACTTCCTCCGTAATAAGGTCTTGTTTACCGCTATTTACTACTTTAGCCAAGAGGAGTCCCCCGCCAATAAGTAATAACAACGCCCCCATCGCAATAATGGCTTTTAATATTCGAGAATTATATGTTTTTCTGAGCTCATATGCACCATAAGACTTGTTCTTACCTTCAAAGATAATATCAAGTATATCGGCATTTAAAATTTTATTTGCTTCCATGTAGCGCTTGTTTAATAATTAGATTCAAAAGAAAAAAAATTCCATACTTTATTTTACACCATTTTGGTTTTCGGTAAGTACTATTAAATCTTTCTCTGTTTTAGAAATTTTATCTTCAGCATAGTGACCAGGTTTTACTCCACTAATCGTCATTTCATCTATAATGTTCATAGAGTTGCCAAATGTAGACTCGTCATCTGCTTTAATAATGTACATCAAATCTCCCTCTGGCGTTGCCTTTCTTTTATCATTAATAAGTGTTCTAATTGCTTTAAAATCAGTTGACTTAAATTGCTCTGACAAACGAGTTTCATCCAGTTTTCCCATGTAGTAATAAACCTGATTTGCTTTGCCCAACATAATAGTCATTGCACCAGATTCCTTTACTTCTTTTTCATTAAGTGGATCTTTATTATCCTTTGGCTCATTCATTGCCATTGCTGTTGACTGACTCATCGTAGTTGTAAATACGAAAAAGGTTATCAACAAAAAGCCAAGATCAACCATAGGAGTAAGATCAACCCTTGTAGATTTTTTTACTGCTTTTTTTACGCCGGGGCCTTTTTTATGACTGCCACCCGACGAGGTATCCATTTCTGCCATGTCAAAATATTTTTAAATTAATTATTTAATTCCGCCGCCTTGCTTGTTAAGATTATATAATTCAGACCCCAACGGTGCAGGTGTACCATTGGTTACAATCTGAAATTTATAAATTTCATTCTTTTTAAAAGCTTCTTTAATGCTTCTAAATTTAGGATACAAAGCTTCCGCATCTCCTTTCACCAAAAGTATTTTTTCTAATTCTTTTTGATCTACTTGCGCTGCTCCAAATACATTGGTTACACTGCGCATCCAATCAATCATTTCATTATTAGCACTGTCTGTTGGAATACCAGGAGCTTTATCAGCTGCTGGTTCTTTTGGTAATGCGAGCGTACCTTTTACTAAATTAAACGGTGTTCCTATATATGCTTGTTTACCCCACTTTGCTAACTCTGCGGGTGTAAGCCCTAGCGCTTTTGTAAGGTTGATGTTCTCTAATACTTCTTTTTTCTTTGCATCTTCTCCAAGCATTAAAAAAGTACGACCATCTCTTGTAAGTGTTATCAATATGGCTTTGTCTGATGCTACTTTGGTAGATACAGAGCTAGGCACTTGTACTGCTAACACTTCTGGTGGTTTTTGTTTTGTTGCCAATATGAAAAAAGATAACAACAAAAACGCCACATCACACATGGCCGTCATATCTACGGCCGTGCTTTTTCTTGGTATTTTAACTTTAGGCATTTTTATAATTTTTTAGGTTTACTTAAGATGCAATTTTTGCACAATTCCATACACTTATTTGTATAGAGAAGCAAAAGATTGTGTTAATGTAAAACCTGACTCATCAATACCATAAGTAATACCATCTATTTTAGTAGTAAACATATTGTAGAATATGATAGCCAAAGCAGATGTTCCTATACCTAATGCGGTATTATACAATGCTTCAGATATACCTTGAGATAATTTACCAGCAGCAGCTCCACCGCCACTATCCTCACCAAGTGCAGAGAAAGAACGTATCATTCCCATTACCGTACCTAACAATCCTAATAAAGTAGCAACTGATGCGATGGTAGAAAGGAAAACCAAGTTTTTCTCAAGCATTGGCAACTCCAAAGATGTAGCTTCTTCTACTTCTTTTTGAATAGCCATAACTTTTTGGTCGGTACTCAATTCGCTGTTATTGATCATGTCTTTGTAACGATGAAGGCCAGCCTTCATTACATTACCTACACTTCCTTTTTGTTTATCGCACTCGCTAAGAGCAGCATCTACATTTTTATTTGCAAGGTGATATTGTACTTTACGAATAAAATCAGCATTGCTTGCAGTTCCACTTGCTTTTGCTATTGTTAAAAATCTTTCTATTACGAAAGTCAACACTGTTAATAAACATCCAATTAATAATGGCACAATAATACCACCTTCATACATTTTTGCGAGATTACTTGTTGGTCCTTCATGTGAAGGCCAGAAAAAACCTTCCGCAGGTTTTGTAAAATTACCACTAGCTCCTAGTCCAAAACGCCAAATTACATATCCTAAGATAATACACAACAATGGAGCTAACCATGAAATAGAGTTTCCAGATTTTTTTGCTTGTACGGATGTTACCGGTTTTACTGTTGCAGTTGGTCTAACGTCTGCCATAAATTCAAGTTTTAGAATGTGAGGTTTAAAAAAAGTTGTGTTGTTAATTATGTTTTATAAAATATCCCGCTTTATTATTTGTACGGGACGCACAAGATAATAAATTATTTGAAAGTATTTCATCTGCTAAAAATATTTTATTTTTTGCTAAATAAAAATAAAATCTTCCAATTATTTATTATGATGTTACCCACATTAGATAAAAAAACAGACAATTTTCATAATTGAAAACGATTGCGGTGCAGAATAGCATGCGCCAAAGCCTACTGTTGCCTACAGTAAAACTAGCTTCAAGCCCTTTATTTACGTATGTTTAAGTGCTTTTTATTACTTTCGTAACAATGATTAAACTTATTTACCCAGAAATTAAACCCAATGTAAAAACGGAGAACGGAAAAGAATTTATTTTTTGCATTATTCGAAAAAAATGGTTTGTAATTACACCTGAGGAGTGGGTAAGGCAAAATTTTTTACTTTATATAATTGTTAAACTGCAATATCCTGCCGCTTTAATAGCTGTAGAAAAGCAATTAATACTAAGCGAAGTAAAAAAAAGATTTGATATAGTAGTGTATAAAAATGCTTTGCCTTATATCATTATAGAGTGTAAGGAGATGAATGTACAGCTGTCTGAAAGTACGATTAGCCAAGTATTAAATTACAATTCTGGAGTACAAGCACCATATATAGTAGTAACCAATGGTAATTATTGTGCAGGTTTTTTGAGAGATAATAATCAATTTATAGAAGTAGAGGCATTACCAGAGCATAATAATAAAACAATTTAAATCTTCATCTTTCTAAAAGTAATATTTACTCTTGGTGTTTTTATTTTCAAAGATTTGGGAAGTTGATGCAACCAGTGGGTTTGTGTGTTATCTTGCATAGAAAGCAAACTGCCGTTTTCTAGCATAATAGAAATGGTTTCTTTTGTTTTTTTATGTTTCAACATAAATTTTCTTTCCGCACCAAAACTTACAGATGCTATACAACCATTTTTTTGCAATTCTTTTTCATCATCGCTATGCCAAGCCATGCCTTCATTGCCATCATGGTATAAATTAAGTAAACAAGCATTATACAAAGTACCCGTTTTTTCTTCCACCACTTTTTTAATGTCTAGTAATGTATCTGTCCAGTTTAAAGGAAACTTTGTAGTATTGGAATAGGTATAAGATAAGCCTTCATCAGCATACCAAGCTACTTTTCTTTTGGTGATGATGTGCTTTCCAAAAATGATGGCTTCGTCGTTTTTCCATTCAATATTTTCTAATAATATTTTTGTGAAGTCACTGGATTCTTTATTAGTAAAAATTTTTCCATAGTAAAGTACAGTGCCATCTGTGGGCAATAAATTTTGGGCTATATCTTCTGCAAATAATTTCAATTTATTTTTTTTAGTATTATCCCACAAAGGCGACCAAGAAAAACAAAGGGAAACCTTCAACCTTCAACTGTCACCCCTTCCCAACCTATCATAGCAGCTTTTCTTTTTGCCCCCCACATATAGCCTCCGAAAATGCCAGTGCTTTGTATAACTCTATGGCAGGGTATTAAAAATGCTACGGGGTTATCGCCAATAGCAGAGCCAACAGCACGGGCAGCTTTGGGGTTGTTTATTTTTTTTGCAATATTTCCATATGTTGATAATTGCCCCATAGGTATAGTTAATAATGTTTCCCAAACTTTTAATTGAAAATCTGTTCCCTTCAAATGTAACTTTATTGTCTCTATTTCATTATTTCCTCCATTAAAAACTTTACGGATATTATATAAAAATGGATTTTCTTTTTGTAAAAAAATAGCATTAGCAAAACGATGTTGTACATCTTGAAAAGCCAATTTTTCATCATCGAAAAAAGCAATAT
>JAYSWO010000094.1:0-5622 GCA_043717975.1 Ferruginibacter sp.
TTTAAAATTATCTTTTAATGCACGTACTGATTTGTCATACTCTTCTTCTTCTCTTGCTTTCATTTTTTCTGTAGGATTTTCACCACCATAATATTTATAATCATCTAACATGTAGGTGGTGTATTTCAACGCATCGCTTATATTTCTTGCTTTACTTATACCTTTATAAGTAGATGTTCTTGTTACAGACAATGTGCTCATATCTTTATTAAGTGCACTTGTAAAAACAAAATCTGAATTATTTTCTAGAGCGGTAGCATCAGGAAAAGTGAATGCCGTAATGGGCTGTACACCACCCTTTGCAGGCTTTTCAATAATGTATCCTTCATTGCCCAAAAAGCTTTCTACTGGCTCACCAGGGTTTGAATAATCGGTAGCATTGTAATAAATAATATTGTTTACCCTTGTAGCAAATTTTATTTCTTCATCAAACAATACATCTTTTAACTTTCCCGTTGTGTTAGATACGGTTATTATCAAATCAGATTTTATATCTCTCTGAAAAAGCAGCGATCCAAATATATACGCAAACACTTTATCGCTCATATAATTATCTCTATACACCACTACATTGCGAAGCTTGTAATATACTTTTTCAATATATTCTTTTTCTTCCCATTTTTTTGCACCAAGTTTTTTCAAGCTATTCCAGGTGTCGTCAATAAAATTTTGTACCCTGTATCCATATCCATAATTACCATAATCATAATTACCTACTAGGTTATAATCTTCCCAAGCTTTTTTAGCCAATTCTTCTTTTGTAAAACCAGTTTTTATTTCCCCCTTCTCCCCTATTAATGCTCCTTTAGCATTGGCTTTATTGGCATATATTACTTGAAATTTTGTAACAGGGTTCGTCAACAATGTATTTACAAAATTCACATCTTTTTCTGTACCCCTATCTACATCGGTAAATACATAGCGGTAAAATTCATTATCGGCAGTGGCTTCTTTTTTAAACTCGGGTGCACCGTTTAAAGCCATCGATTTAAAAAAAGATTTGTCATCTGTTTCTATGCCAATTTGGTTAAACAAAACTGGAAATGCTTTATTACACACCTCGTACTGTGGGCTAAATTCTATATAACCAGAGTATGCCACATTCAATTTACTTTTTGTAATGGCCACATATTCTAAAATATCATTGGCCTCCAAATCTGGAATGGCCACTTTAAAATAACGAGCCTGCCCACCACTTTCTTGGTCAAAAAAACTTTTATAAAACTCTGGTATTTTATCTGTGTACTCTACTGCCACTGCATCGTTTAGAGAAATGGTAGTGGCAGTACCGTCGGGCTTTATCACTTTTGCGCTAAAGCCATCTTCTTTATCTCTGTACCTAAAATACACTTCTGTAAATGTTGACACTGAGCTCTTATCGTTTACTTTTATTTTGAAATGCACATTTTCAAAAAACAACAAACTACGCTCTCCTTTTGTAAAAAATCCTGTTCTCGATTTTTTATCTATGGTTACATTTCTTTTATAACCGAATACCACAGCTGATTCATCTTTATATTTATCAGGCACTGTATTTGTTGCAAAGGCAGGAGCATTGTCGCTCCACAATGGTTTTGCATTTAGTTCCACATTATCTAGTACATCTTCATCAATAAGTGTTTGCGCATTGGCTGCTGATACTGCAAAACAAATAGCTATTACAATGCTTATTTTATTTTTTATATTGAAAATCATTCTCAAAAATTTTATTTGTTAGTAATGCTTAAAAAGTATTTGTTGAATTCTTTTATAGATTCAATAAATCTTGTCCATGCAGGCAATTCTGTTTTGGCAATGATGTTATTTTTTATACTGAGCGTTTTACTCAGCGTCATTTTATTACCCACCAAGCTGTATGATCCTTTAAATGCATATCCATCCGCTTTTATTTCTAAATCTTCGGGCTTATCTATAAATTTTTTATCAGCAGATACCGTTAATGTTATTTCATCAGTAAATTGTAACACATCATCAAAATCATACCCTTCTACTCTTTTTTCATCTGGTATAAATCTATCTAGCGATTTAGGAAAAAAATCAACGCCCACGTATTTGCTACCGCTAATATTATTTACCGTATTGCTCAAATCTACATCGCCTTCTATTGTTACGGTAAGGTCTCTATTATTTAAATCGCTTGTTTTTATATTTGTAGCCACCATATTATCGTTACCAAATTCTAAAAAATCGTTTAGATAATCTTTGCGTTCGGTAGTGGGTAGTGTTTGGTATGATTGATGAAAATCGGTGCGCCGGTTACCCGTAAGTATAACTTTTGCTTTTCCTTTTAAACCTGTTTCCGTCAATACAAAATCAGCCTTGGTAGCTATTAAATTATCTGGTGCTTCTGTTTGTGGTACTTTTTTTATGTCAAATTTATCGCCATTGGCTATGAGCACTTCTTTACCTTGTATGCGAAAAGCATTTTCACCAAGAGGTACATAATTTTCGGTACCATCTAAATAATACGTTTTGCCACCAAAATTTAATGTACAAATAGCATGATTGTTTACACACATAGCAGGTAGCGTTTGCGAATATGGAATATGCCTGGTGCCTATCCATGTAAAGTGTGCATCGTAGCCGCCGAGTTTTAGCATTTCTGTAAGTAAATTTGCCATGCCTTTACAATCTCCATATTTTTTAGACAGTACATCTTGCGCTGTAGATGGTATGTAGCCTGAGTACCCATCTTCGTATGCTAAGTAGCGTATGTTATCTTGCACCCAATAATACATAGATTTTATTTTTTCTAAATCGCTTGCTTTGCCTTGTGTAAGTTTTGTTACAATGGGCTGTAATTTTGTTTTATCATTTTCCGCCATTTTATACAATCGGTTATTCCATGCATACACATCATCTACCTTATCAAAACCTTTTAAGGTTTCGCCTTTGCTTTCAAAAGAACGTATTTGTATAATGATGTGAGGGTCGGTATATGCCCTGCCAATGCGCCTATACTCCGATTTGTATGGTGCAGCATCTTTCATTACAAAAAGATAATTGGTATAGCCACCTTTTGTTTTTTCTGTAGCTTCAATGTTTTTCCCATTAAAGTTCATACTTTTAAATTCCACCTTCAACCAATCTGGCACTTTAAATTCAAACACTTGCTCACCCACAGGATACGACTCATTAAAAAACATTCTGGTTAAGTATTTTCCATCCAAATACGTTTTTTTCACCGTTATTTTTGCCATAGCACCTTGCTGATTTAGCCGAATAGGAAAATAACGCACCCTACTATCGTCGAAGAAGATGCCATCATCTGTTACCGATCTATCTATACCACCTTTTTCTTGTGTTACATATTTGTTGCCATATTTTATGGCTTTCTTAAAATTATTTATCTCTATAAATTTGTTGTAAAATTCTGGATAAGTAAGCGAAGAAAATTTCTTCAATGATAAAAATTCCAACTCTGAGTTTTCTTCTATTTCTACCACTTTATCGCCCAATGCATTTTTGCCTTTACCAAAAGTAAAGAGGTGATAAGAAGAGGTACACATAATATCTTCATCTGGGTATTTTTTTGAATTGCGATATGCTGTGCTCTCATCATCAGAATTTATTTGTGCAAATGCTGGTGCTGTTACAAAACAAAATAACAATGCAATAATGCATAGTTTTTTAAATCCAATATGGATTGTTGGTTTCATATTTTATTGTTTAGTCGTGAAATATTTTATAAGGGTTGTTGGTATTGGATTGTTGCAGTTTTATAATAGTTTGGTTAAAGGGTTGGTTTTAAAAATTTTGGTAGAGTAAATGTAGGAAGATTTTTGTAATTGAGGCAATTGGATGGATAAATGAATGCATTTATTTTTAGCAAATTAAATATTGTGGTGACAGCTATTTTGCCCCATAGGGGCTACCTATTTGTAATAAATAAACCACGATATATCTTTTGCTCCTTAGGAGCTACATTTGGCATTGTATAAGGCTTTAAATAATTAGAAATTTAAAAAAATTACCTTGGCATCTATCATAAACTGCTATTAGCTAGTAACTATTGGGTAGCTCCTACGGAGCAAATCGTTACTTATTGTTTAGTGGTTACAAATAGGTAGTCCCTAGCGGGACATAAACCGCACCCTTCATAAAAACATGCTATCCTTTAGCTTGAGCATTGTACATTTTTTAGCATGCGGATTATAGATGAATAATTGGGTGGTTATAAATTTATCAAAATAAGAAATATAATTCTTATTTAATATAGATTTATCATAAAACTCTTATTTTTATACTAAATAAGAAATATATTACCGATGAAGAAGGAAGAAATGGGGATTTTAATACAAGAAAGACGGATAAAACTGGGTCTTAAGCAAGAAGATGTATCCGAAATGATAGGAATAAGCACGAAAACAATTCAAAATATTGAGAATGGAAAAGCTAACCCCTCATTAAAAACAGTACAAAAACTATCCGCCATACTTGGGTTAGAATTAATAATGAAAATAAAAAATACCATTGAATGAAAGGCATAGTATATAATAATAATGTAGCCGCAGGGTATATTGAAAAAGATAGTAACAGCAATTATATTTTTACATATGATGATGCCTATTTTGCAAATGCTAACAATGCGTCTATAAGCCTTACACTGCCAAAAACAAAACAAACATATACCTCCGAAAAATTGTTTTCGTTTTTTGCAGGATTACTTTCCGAAGGTATAAATAAAGACATACAATGTCAGTTGTATAAAATAGATGAGCAAGATGATTTTACAAGATTGCTATTAACAACAAGAGAAGATACAATTGGTGCCATAACCGTAAAACCAGAAAACGATGAATTGCTTAGGCTGCTATATTGATACAAAAGAAGCTTACTGCTTGGCTTGCCGAAAAAAATTATTTGGCAAAGCTAAAGTGCCATCCATATTATCGTTTGATGCACCAAGGGCAGACAATGCTGTGTACTTTCAAGAGCATACAAAACGATTATCTATATCTGGCATGCAGTTAAAATATTCGTTAACGCTAGAAAAAAATACGCTTGTAATCAACGAAAAAATGCACAATACATTTTAAAGCCCATACCAACTGCCAAGCATTTATTGCAAATAGATAGTGCACCAGAAAACGAGCACCTTACCATGCAGATAGCAGCGCAGGTTTTTAAAATAGATACTGCTGCCAATGCACTTATTTATTTTAAAGATGGCGAGCCAGCATACATTACCAAACGCTTTGATGTAAAACCCGATGGCACAAAATACCAGCAAGAGGATTTTGCACAGCTCAGCAACCGCACAAAGGCCACCCATGGCGAAACCTTTAAATACGATAGCTGTTATGAAGAAATAGGCACACTCATTAAAAAATTTGTACCCGCAGCTATACCTACTTTAGAAAAACTATTTCAGATAATTGTGTTCAATTATATTTTTTCTAATGGCGATGCACATTTAAAAAACTTCTCCCTCATGCGCACAGATGCAGGCGAGTACATACTTACACCTGCGTACGACCTTATGTGCACAGCCCTACACACACCACTCGAAAGCGAGGTAGCCCTCGACCTATACGAAGGCGATATAAACAGCCCATACTACAGCACTTACGGCCACTATGGTAGAGAAAATTTTATGGAACTTGCCAAACGTTTTGGCAT
>JAYSWO010000095.1:0-5621 GCA_043717975.1 Ferruginibacter sp.
CAAATTTTGCAATCCATTGAAGAAGGAAAATTTGTTATTGAAGATCATGTAGAAGATGTACACTCTCAAATAGAAATAATACTCACCAATACTATTGGCGATGCAGGAAAAAAAATACATACTGGCAGAAGCAGAAACGATCAAGTAGCTACGGATATAAAATTATATTTAAGAGATGAAATCATCGAAATAAAAAATGTTGCCAAACAGTTATTTGATGTATTAATAGCCTTAAGTAACAAGCACAAAGATATATTAATGCCTGGCTATACACATTTTCAAATAGCCATGCCATCATCATTTGGCCTTTGGTTTGCATCTTTTGCAGAAAGTTTGGTAGATGATATAACCATGCTACAAGCTGCTTATACAATCACAAATAAAAACCCACTTGGTTCCGGTGCAGGCTATGGTTCCGCATTTGAGTTGAACAGAACATTAACAACACATTTATTAAACTTTGGTACTTTAAATTATAATTCTATCTACGCACAAACTACTCGTGGTAAAACAGAAAAAATTGTTGCCATGGCTATGAGTAGTATGGCAGCTACTTTAAATAAATTATCTGCTGATGTATGTTTGTACGTAAACCAAAATCATGGTTTCATTTCTTTTCCTGATGATGTTACAACAGGCAGTAGCATTATGCCCCACAAAAAAAATCCTGATGTGTTTGAGCTTATACGTAGCAAAACAAATATCATTCAAAGTACGCCTAATACACTTGCATTGATGCTTACCAATATGCCAACAGGTTATCATAGAGATGTACAACTCACCAAAGAAGTATTGTTTCCACAAATCAATGCACTGAAAGATTGTTTACATATTTTGTTGCTTGTTTTACCTCAAATAGAAGTTAATCCAAACATCTTAAAAGACGAAAAGTATGCCTTTTTATTTAGTGTAGAAGCTCTAAATGATTTGGTAAAAAAAGGAATGCCATTTAGAGATGCGTACAAGCAAGTGGGTAATGCTATTGACAATAAAAGCTTTTCCTTTGATGCCTCTAGGGCATTGGTACACACACACGAAGGCAGTTTGGGGAATTTGTGTAATGATAAGATTGTTGAAGAAATGACCAATGTTTTATCGAATTTTAATGTTATTAAAATGTAAATTATGGAATTATTACTCCCTCATTTCGGTCTTCTATTTTGGTCAATTCTAACTTTTATAGTTATAGCTTTTGTTTCTTACAAGTTATTTCGCTTTCTTAAAAAACAATAGGTCATATTTTGGGATTAAAATTTCTCAAGAACTATCACTGTAAAACCATCAGTATTAAATATATTTGCAAAACTTGTTCCTACGTTTCGGGTGCAATATTTTACTCAAAAACAACCAATAGCATTTTTAGCCGATGAACAATACTTACGATAGCCTTGTACAGCAGACATTTAATTTTCCACAAGAAGGTTTCAAGCTGCATGATAACCATTTACAGTACAACGATGTTGATATTAAAGCCTTGATTGATAAATATGGTACACCGCTTAAATTATCATATTTGCCAAAAATAGGTATGCAAATAAATAAGGCAAAAACAATGTTTGCCAATGCCTTTAAAAAACATAAATACGAGGGAGAATACAACTATTGCTATTGTACCAAAAGTTCGCATTTTAGTTTTGTGGTAGAAGAAACTTTAAAACATAACATACATTTAGAAACATCTTATGCATATGATATCGATATTATTAATGCATTGTACAAAAAAAGAAAAATTACAAAAGACATCAATATTATTTGTAACGGTTTTAAGCAAAAAAATTATACAAGTCGTATTGCAAAATTGATAAATGATGGGTTTAAAAATGTGATTCCTATTCTCGATAATAAGGAAGAGCTTAGCATGTATAAGCGTAACATACGCACAGGTAAGCCTTTTCAATTAGGTATTCGCATAGCAGCTGAAGAAGAACCTAGTTTTCCTTTTTATACATCTCGTTTGGGTATGAAGGCTAAAGATGTATTGGCTTTTTATGTGGATGAAATAGAAGGATATGAAGATAAATTTCATTTAAAAATGCTGCACATTTTTTTAAACAAAGGCATAAAAGATGATATTTATTATTGGAGTGAATTGCAAAAAAGTATAACGCTGTATTGTCAGCTAAAAAAGATTTGCCCTGAGTTGGATTCTATAAATATTGGTGGTGGTTTTCCAATAAAACATTCGCTTGGTTTCGATTACGATTATCAATTTATGATAAACGAAATTGTAGGCAATATTAAAACCGCTTGCAAAAAAGCCAAAGTGCAAATGCCGAATATTTATACAGAGTTTGGCAGCTTCACAGTAGGGGAGAGCATGGCACATATTTACAGTGTTATTGGCGAAAAAGTACAAAATGATAGAGAGACATGGTACATGATAGATTCATCTTTTATCACCACATTACCAGATACCTGGGGCATTGGCGAAAAGTTTCTCATGCTACCTATAAACAAATGGAAAAACGAATACCAACGTGTGGTGTTGGGTGGTATTACCTGCGATGGGCATGATTACTACGATTCTGAAGAACACATCAACGAAGTATTTTTGCCAAAAGTAAAAACGACTAGCGAAGATGATTTAGAAAGTAATAAAGAACCATTGTACGTAGGCTTCTTCCATACAGGTGCATATCAAGATCAAATAAGCGGATATGGTGGCATTAAACATTGCCTTATACCATCTCCAAAACATATTATTATAGAAAGAGATAAAAATGGTAAACTAATAGAGTGGGTGTATGCTAAAGAACAAACATCGCAAAGTATGTTGAAGATTTTAGGATATTCCTAAATGTATCATTTCTAATTTTAAGAAGGGTCAAATATGTGTCTGAAACATATTTGACCCTTTCATATTTAAAAGACTTCAATAGAGCTATCTGACGCAATTATTGGAGTCTTTATACTTATAAAAAGATGTTTATTTCTTGGCTAATATGGCAACCGTTAGTCTACTCACACATACAAGTTTGTCTTGCTCGTTGTGTATTTTTATATCCCATACATGAGTGCTGCTGCCTATGTGTATGCGTGTAGCCGTAGCTATTACAATTCCATCTTTTGCAGCACGCAAATGATTGGCATTTATTTCTAAGCCTACACAAATTTGTTTGCTAGTATCTATCACCAGTGCGGAAGCAATGCTGCCCACTGTTTCGGCCAATGCACAACTTGCACCACCATGTAGTAAACCATAAGGCTGTTTTGTTCTATCATCTACTGGCATACTCATTTTCAAAAAATCGTTGCCCAATTCTACAAACTGCATACCCAAGTGAGTGCCCATTGTAGAAGCATCTAAATTATGGGCTATAATTTCTTGTAGGATTAAATCTTTTTTAAACCAAATAGAATCATTTTCCATTTTTAAACGATTTTTTTATGGTTTTATTTACCGCTTTTGGTAAAAATTTAGATACATCACCTCCATTGCGCAACACATCTCTCACAAGGGTAGATGCAACAGAAGTAAATTGAGGTAGGCAAGTAAAAAATACAGTTTCAATATTTTCTGCAATACTGCGGTTCATATCAGCAATGGCTTTTTCGTATTCAAAATCGTTTACATATCGTATACCTCTAATAATAAATTCTGCACCCACTTCTTTACAACAATCTACTGTAAGGCCATCGTATAAAACAGCATCCACTTTATCGTTATCTACATAAATTTCTTTCAACCAATCAATGCGTTGTTGTTCGCTAAACATTGGCTGTTTATTTATATTTCTACCAATGCCAATCACCACTTTATCAAAAAGCAGCAATGCACGATCTATAATATCAGTATGCCCGAGTGTAACAGGGTCAAAGGTTCCGGGGAAAAGGCAGATTCTCACTTATGAATAATTTTATAATGAATAATTAATAATATGCTTAATGTAAGATGTAATAAAATTATACAAATAAACCTACATAATTGGATAAATATTTAAATGCTTCCAATCTCTAATATTGATTGATTAAACAAAACTTTGAACCTTCAACTTTAAACCTTCAACCTTTCCTCTCCGCCAACAAATACAACGCCGCCATCCTTACCGCCACACCATTTTCTACTTGTTGCAAAATGATAGAACTGTTTCCATCCACCACATCACTATCTATTTCCACACCACGGTTTATGGGGCCAGGGTGCATAATCACAATGTCTTTACCAATACTTTCCAATAATTTTTTAGTTACTCCGTAAGCCAAATTGTATTCTCTCAGTGTAGAGAACAATACTTTTTTTTGCCTTTCCAATTGTATGCGAAGTACATTGGCTACATCGCACCATTGTAAAGCTTTTTGTAAATTGTATTCTACTGTTACACCTAGTGCTTCTTTTATGTATTTTGGTATCAGCGTTGGGGGGCCTGCCACCATTACTTCTGCACCCATTTTTTTTAGCAAGTAAATATTACTCAATGCTACACGGCTGTGCATAATATCACCAACCAATACAATTTTTTTACCAGCAAGTGTACCCAATTTTTCTTGTATCGAAAAAGCATCTAGCAAAGCCTGTGTAGGATGTTCATTTGTGCCGTCACCAGCATTTATGATAGCAGTATTGGGTAATTGCTTTGCCAGAAAATGTGCAGCACCACTTGCCGCATGGCGCATCACCACCATATCCACTTTCATGCTCAAAATATTATTTACAGTATCCAGCAAAGTTTCTCCTTTGGATATAGAAGAAGCTGATGCACTAAAATTAATCGTATCTGCCCCCAGCCTTTTTTCGGCAAGCTCAAACGATATACGGGTACGAGTGCTGTTTTCGTAAAATAAATTTACAATTGTAACATCTCTCAGCGATGGAACTTTTTTTACTGGTCGTTGTAAAACGTCTTTAAATGTAGTGGCGGTTTGTAAAATTAGGGATATATCCTCCGTAGAAAGTTCTTTAATGCCTATTAAATGTTTTGTAGATAGTTGCATTAAGCAGCGAAGCTATTGTATTATTTTGAGAATAGAAAATATTATGAAAATAAATTCTGGTAATAATTTTTGTTTGGTCATGGACAATATATTACAATATCATCGCTCCGCAATTATAAATTTTTAAAACTTTTATCTAAAAACATTTTGGACTTTTATTAAATTTTTGTAATTCTTTCTGCAAATTCTTTTAATTTATCAGGATTAGGGTGTCCTTCTTTTAAAGCCACTTTTACAATTTCTGAAAAATTTAAATCATCACTTTTTAATTTCTTTGCTAATAAATCTTCCATTTTAGTTTCAGCCGTTTCCAAATATTTATAATAAAAAGCATATCTTAAAAACCATGATTCCAGTAATACCTCATTTTCTTCCCCATTTTTTATTGCTATATCAATATGCTTTTCGGCATTGGCTGTGTCTCCTTGTTCTAATAGATATTGAGCATAATAACGATTAAAAGAAACGTTTTCTGAATCAGCATTTAGTGCTTTTAAATAATAATCTTTTGCGGTAGCATAATCTTTTTTTATTGTAGATAAAAATATGCCATAATTTACACTATTAAAAATATTATTTGGGTCAAGTGGAATCGCATCAGAATACATTTTTTGGGATGCTTCATAATCTTTTTTTCTATGATATAAAAACGCAGCATAGCTTCCAAGTGCAGCTGGGTTTTTACCGTC
>JAYSWO010000096.1:0-5615 GCA_043717975.1 Ferruginibacter sp.
AGATTTGTCCATATTATCCTTTTTCTCGTAAATCAAGTATAATATAAAAGGGTGGAAAATCCACCCTTTATTTTTTTATCTCGGACAATAATAATTTTAAATATAATTTTCTTACAGTTTAATGGCTTATTTTTTCTTTTTTAAATAAATCGTTCTTATCTCATTTACTTTAGCCTGTGTAAGTATAGGATATTCTTCTTTGTCGGACTCAATTTTTATAGCTGCTGTATTTGGTGGTAATTTACCTTCGTTAAGTGCTATAATCTTTATAACGTTTCTTTCTTCGTTTGTCAGCGTTAACTCTATAACTTTTGTTGTAGCTGTTATTACATAATTTTCAAGAATGTACTTGTCATTTAACATAATAGAAATTTTATCTCCATCTATTTGGCCTTGATCCCAAATAGTAAGTTTAACTTTTGTTCCAGTAACAAGAAATTCTTTTCCTTTATCATCCGATATTTCCGTAGGTTTCGTTTTTGATTCTGGTCCGTTGTTCGTTAATGTTTCATCTACCCCATATATTTTCTTTAATAGAACTTTTACCCTATCCGTGTTTACTAATTTTACCTCACCGCTAGCACAGGCATCTGTTTTACCAGGTTCATAAGCGGTAAACTTTCCAGATAATGTTTCTATTAATTTCGATTTTTTTAATTTCAAAGTGGCCTTTACAAAACACAAATCATTTTTTTGCAAATCTACCTTTGATCTTAAAACATCTTTCTCTTCATAAGTAAGTGTCATTTTCGAACTATCAAAAGTGCCTACAATTTTAGTTTTTACTTCATTAGGTCCTCCAAGATCAGATAAACTATAACCTCGTATTTTATTTTCTTTTTCAATAATAAATCTTAAGTTATAACTATAAGAAACCTTTTTAGAAATTTTAATATTTCCAACAAAATATAATGTGTCAGCAGCAAGTAAGCGAGAAGAGAAAATTGTAAATAGAAAGAAAATAAAAATTATTTTTTTATAAAAAGTTATTTGCATGGAAAAGGAAATTTATTATAGTTATTAATAAAAATGAGGCTGCAAAAGTACAGCCTCATTTTTATATAAAAGATAATTTGTAGTTAAATATTAGTCATCAAATCCTTCTTCAGGAGCTAAACCACCTGTAAGAATGCGGATAAAATCAACAAAAGCCCAGATACTAACACCAAGTAAAAGTACCATTCCTACTATAGCTAAAGTAGGAAAAGCAATAGTACCAGTAGAAGCAGATGTTACTGCAGATGCAAAACCAGCAATTAACAAAACAATACCAACAACCGTAACCCCTAATTGAATAAAACCTTTCTTCTTGTTACCCATGTAAAAGCTATGTATACCTAAGTTACCTAAGAAGAAAGCCAAAAGAGCAGCAACAATTTTACTTTTGCTACCACCAGCGTACCAGTTGTTAGCTTTTTTAAATTCTTTTAGTTGCTTTTTTGCTTGCGCCTTAGTAATTGTTGGCTCTACAGTTGTGTTAACAACTGGAGAAATTGTTGTAGCTACTTCTGTAGAGACAATTTTGTCTTTTGGAAATGCTGCGTTTGTTGAATTTACTGTAGCTACTACCAATGCAATAGCCAAAAATGATAGTCTAATTAATTTTTTCATATTCAGTTTTTTTTAGTTTTTAATAGCCGCAAACATAATGCTTTTTATATTACTACAAAAAAAGTTTGAGCTTTTTTTGTAAAAAACTTATAACCGTGCATTTTTAGCCATAAGTGCGTCGTTTAAGCACTTTTTCGTGTAATAAACTTTTCTGTACTTAAAGATTTTCCAGCATATCCACCACCATTTCTTCCAATTTATACTCCTCTTTCCAGCCCCAATCGTTTTTTGCCACCGAATCGTCAATACTTTGTGGCCAGCTATCAGCAATGGCTTGACGTGAATCGGGCTTGTAAACAATATCAAAATCTGCAATATGTTTCTTTATTTCAGCAGCTATTTCCTTAGGGGAAAAGCTCATGCCTCCTAAATTATACGAAGTTCGAATACTTATTTTGCTTTTATCTGCCTCCATTAACTCTATTGTTGCACGTATAGCATCAGGCATATACATCATAGGCAAGTAGGTATCTTCCTTCAAAAAACATTCGTACTGTTCGTTATCTTTTGCTGCATGAAAAATCTCAACCGCATAATCTGTAGTGCCACCACCAGGTTGGCTTTTATAACTTATTAAACCAGGGTAGCGAATGCTACGCACATCTACCCCGTATCTATTAAAATAATAATTACACCAAAATTCACCTGCATATTTACTGATTCCATATACCGTACTCGGTTCTATAATGGTTTGCTGTGGGCAGTTTTGTTTTGGGCTTGTAGGCCCAAACACTGCTATGCTACTCGGCCAATATACTTTGTGCAAATGTTCTTCTTTGGCAATATCGAGTACATTTAAAAGGCTGGTCATATTCAAATGCCAAGCAAGGTTCGGGTTCTTCTCTCCTGTGGCAGACAAGATTGCTGCTAATAAATAAATTTGAGTAATGCCTTGGCGGATTACTTGCACGTGCAACATTTCTTTATTCATCACATCCAAGCTTACATAAGGCCCTGTGCCTTCAAGTAAAGAATTCTGCTCCCTCAAATCGCTGGCTATTACATTGGCGTTACCATATATTTTTCTAAGAGCAAGGGTAAGCTCCACACCTATTTGTCCGCTGGCGCCTATTACAAGTATTTTTTCTTTTACCATGTTGTTTTAAATTATTGTCAAATATAAAGGCAAAAAAGCTTTATAAAGCCTACTACTCATTCATTTCTGTGAAAGGCTAATTCTGGTTATACCAGTATTGCTGAAAGAAAGAGATTTGAAAAAACTTTGGCCATGAAATTATTTACACCTCATCACTTCTTTTGCTTGCTATTTGTAATGCTGACATATACAATGGGATTTGCACAAAATGTGGGTATTGGGGTACCTATTCCGCTACAAAAATTAGACGTTAACGGTGCTATACGTTTGGGTAATACAGTTATGAGCAATGCAGGTACACTTCGCTTTAACAGTGGTAAGTTTGAAGGGTATGATGGCCTTAACTGGAACTGGCTGAATGGATTTAAACTTCCACTGGATACTAGTGCGTATGTTGCTGATGGATATGTTTTGAATATTACTAATAGTGATTTTTCATCCCCACAATCTTCTGCAATAGCAGGAATCTCCTATTCGCCTAATGGTGTAGGATTATATGGTGAGAATACTTATGCCTTTTTCGGTTTTTCCGGTAGTGGAGTATCAGGAAGGGCAAATGGTTCTGGCACTGGGGTAACTGGGCTCAATACGGGTGGCAATGGCAATGGTGTTGCAGGAACAAGTGTTTATGGTTATGGCGTTGCGGCTGTAGGAGGAACTGGTGGTGTATTTGCCTTATCGGATTTGGGAAATGGGATAGAAGCAAAAACGAAAGTGGGGATTGCAATTAAGGGTACAGTTTCTTCCGGATTTAATGGTACAGGCATAGATATTAGTGCTTCAAATAATGCAAGCTCAACAGCCGCTATATTCCGTCATCCCTTGATAAATAGTAAAGCAATAATTGTAGAACAAGGATTTGTAGGTATTGGAGAAATTTCGCCCAACGCTTTATTATCCCTAAAAGGAAATGAAGTAACTGCAGGCGGCCTTGCTGCTTCAATTTCTTTACAAAACGATGCTTCGACTAACAAATGGTACATGCGAGCAGGTGGCCCCGGAACTATTACGCCCAATGGAGGGTTTAGTATTGCAGACAACACAGATTATCGGTTAGTAATAGGTACTACTGGAAATATTGGTATTAATGGATTTACTCAATTAGGGAAAACTACAGAAGGAGCACCTATTATTAAAATGAAAAAACTTACCACTACCTCAGCAGCATTACAAACCGGGAGTGTAACGATTGCGCATGGCCTTAACCGTGCTAAAATTTTAAGTGTACAAGTGTTATTAACCTATTTAGCCAATGCAGCAGACATACCAGCAAGTTATTTAGATGTACCAGGCTATGAATATAATTGGCAGGTAAATAACAATGATGTTTGGATTATAAATAAAGTTGCTAATAGCGGAAATATATTAAGCAAACCAATTCGCATTTTAATTACTTATAGAGGAACAGTTGAAAGCTATTATAACAACTTTCCGATTTTATTGCACCAATGGTAAAAGCAATAAAGGAACAACAGGAAAGGATTGAAACATTGAAAAAACAAAATGAGTTGCAAAAAAATAAGACAGGAATTACTTAAACGATTGAAAATACTAGAAAAGAAATAAAGTTTTATTGTTTTAATTTTTTATAAAACACTTATATGAAAAAGATAACTATTTTATGTTTATTCATGTTTTTGTATTTAAATATTGCGGCGCAAAATGTGGGTATAGGTACGGCTACAGCTACTGAAAAACTACATGTAGCAGGAAATATAAAAACAGATACTGTAAAAACAAATGTGGTAAAAATTACACCCAATGCAGGTACCGGAAAAATACTTACAAGCGATGCTGCAGGTAATGCCAATTGGCAAACTAACAATGCGGCCGCCACAGGCAATGTGGGCTTTGGTGTATGGGGCGATTGTGCTACCAATGGAAATATTAGTGAGTATAACCCCGTTTCTGACACCTTAGGAGAGTATTCTGAGTTTGGTATAAGCGTTTGTATATCTGGCAATTATGCCATTGTGGGAACAAATTCAGATAATGAGCCTGTCAGAATCTACCAATACAATGGCATCAGTTGGGTAATTATGCAAAAAATTACTGATTATACTGGTACTGTAGGGGATCAATTTGGACGTAGCGTTTGTATATCTGGTAATTATGCCGTTGTGGGGGCTCGTTACGATGATGTAGGTGCTAATGCTGACCAAGGTTCGGCAAGTATTTATCAATTAAGTGGCGGCACATGGGTATTAATGAATAAAATTACATACATAAATGGGGCAGCGAATGATCGATTTGGAACGAGTGTATCCATATCGGGAAATTATGTTATTGTGGGAACTCCTTTTGATGATGTAGCTGGAAATGTCGACCAAGGTTCTGCAAGTATTTATCAATTGAATGCAGGAATGTGGGCATATATGCAAACAATCGCTGAAGCTGCTGTATCCCCAGGTGATAATTTTGGATTCAGCGTATCTATATCGGGCAACTATTTAATTGTTGGGGCTAATGAAGATGATATAGGTGCTAATTTAAATCAAGGTTCAGCAACTATTTATAGATATAATGGTGCAACATGGGTGTTCGTACAAAAAATAACCGATAACACCGGTAGTGCAACTGATAATTTTGGATACAGTGTATCCATATCAGGCAATTATGCCATTATCGGGGCTATTTACGATACTTATTACAATGGTGTAGTTACTATTAATGAACTAGGATCTGCTACTATTTACAGATTTAATGGTACTGCTTTTATAAAAGAAAAAAAACTAATCAATACAAGCGGTGCTGAAAACGATCATTTTGGATGTAGTGTATCCATATCAGGTAACTATGCATTTGTTGGCGCTTATGAAGATGATATAAATGTGGAACTAAACCAAGGGGCTGCAAGCATTTATTTAAAAGTTGGCAATGGTTGGGGGCAATTGCAATATTGTACAGA
>JAYSWO010000097.1:0-5613 GCA_043717975.1 Ferruginibacter sp.
GCTTGGTTTGGCGACAAACTTTCTTTAAGCGATACTTCGTTATTAGAGTTTTGCATAAAAGCAAGAACCATTCAATCTTTTAGAGCAGCATCTAAAGAAGCTGCACTATCTCGTTTGTATGGCGGCATTCACTTTAGGCATGATAATGAAGCCGGAAATATAATAGGAACGAAGATTGGAATATTTATTTTAGAAAAATTAAAGTTTAAAAAATGAAACGAATACTATTTATACTCACCATATTCATCAGCACAAAAATGTTTGCACAAACGGAAATGGATGGTTTGCTGATGGATAAAAATTTATTTTGTGTGGGAGCCACTTATAGTAAAACCAATTGGAAAAACTATTGGGAAGGTACTTTTAAGAGAGAAAATTTAAACCTTGGAAAAGTAAGCAATAGCACAACAATGATAAATGGCAACTATGGCATTACAAATAAATTAAACGCCATTTTTACATTACCCTACATAAAAACAAAAGCAAGCGCTGGGCAGCTTGCAGGGCAAAAAGGAATACAAGATTTATCGATTTATCTTAAATGGGTTGGCTATACAAAACAATTTGAAAAATCAATTTTAAAAGGAATTCTAATTGGTGGAGTAAGCGCTCCTTTAAGCAACTACACACCGGACTTATTGCCATTGTCCATTGGCTTTCATAGCAAAACTGCGAGTATAAGAGCCATGGTAGACTTTCAACAAAACAATTGGTTTGGCACCGCATCAGGAGCTTACATCTATAGAGGCAATGTAAAGCTAGATAGAAATACTTATTACACTACTGAGCTACATTATAGCAATATGGTACAAATACCAAACGCCACCAATATTAATATACGTGGGGGTTATAGAAGTGAAACTTGGATAATAGAAGCCATAGCAAATAAATGGATAACCAATGGAGGCTTTGATATTAGCAAAAATAATATACCATTTGTTAGCAATAGAATGGATGCCACTACCATTGGTTTGCATGTAAAATATGAAACAAATTTTGTAGATGGCTTATCCTTTGTGGGAGATGGATTGACAACAATTGCGGGAAGAAATGTTGGACAAACATCAGGCTTTACAGTAGGCGCATTTTATATTATGGATTTTACAAAAAAGAAAAAAGAAGTAAAATCTACAAACCCGAGCAACTAAAATTATAAAATCATGAAAAAAATATTTTTATACCTAAGCATATTTACAACAATTGCCATTTTATCTTCTTGTAAAAAAAGCATCGTTGAAGAGAATGAAAACTATAAACTACTTAACCCAACAAGACCAGATGCAAACGCAGGTACATGGCAACCAATATTGCTTTCCGCAGCAAATGAGTTTGCATGCACGGCTCCTATTGCAACAACAAGTCCAGACTATGTTCTACAGATAAACGAAATAAAAAGTTTTCAAAATGATATTACAACAGAAAAAAGAAAACTTGTAAATTATTGGGGTGCAGGAGCTGTATTGCGTTGGAACGAAATAATGAGAGAACTTGTGGCCAAGCATAATATACCTCCTTATCAAAATGAAGATGGTACCTATCCAATACCAAGTGCTAACAACCCATTAGCTTATCCTACATTTCCATTTTCAAATCCACCATATGCTGCTCGTGCATATGCATACTTAAGTGCAGCACAATATGATGCTTGCTTAGCTGCATTTTTTTATAAAAACCAATACAATCGTACTGCTCCATTTAATGTAGATGGAAACATACAAACGCTTTTACCAAAATCCACTTTGCCATCTTATCCAAGCGAAGATGCGGTAGTAATGGGCGCTTCAGTAGAATTACTAAAATTATTATTTCCGGGCGATCAAGATTATATAAACCAAAAAGCAGAAGAACACAAACGTGCAAGATTGATAGCGGGTGCAAACGTGCGAAGCGATTTAGATGCAGGTGAAGCATTGGGAAAATTAGTAGCCTCAAAATTTATAACACGTGCACGTAACGATAGAGCAGGCGCAGCAGTAGGTACGCCAGCCATATGGGCAGCGCTAGAAACAAATACTGCAGCCACAGGGCAAGTGCCTTGGATAAGTCAAGAAAGCCCCAAACGCCCAGGCATGTTACCGTTATTTGGAAAAGTAAAAACATTTTTATTCGATTCTTTAACGATGGTTACAAGCATTCGTCCATCTGCACCGCCATCTACTTCTTCTCCACAATTTGCAACAGAACTTGCGGAGGTTTTACATTATAGCAAAAATATTACCAGAGACCAATTGCGTATTGTACATTTTTGGGCTGATGGTGTAAACACCTATACACCACCAGGGCATTGGAATTATATTGCAGCTACAGATTTTGTACAACAAAATTTCAGCGAAGCTCGCTGGGCTCGAAACATGGCACTTCTAAACATGAGTTTGATGGATGCAGGCATTGCGTGTTGGGATGCAAAATATTTTTATTTCAACCCTCGCCCTTCACAAATAGATAACAATATAAAAACGGTAACAGGCTTACCAAATTTTCCTGCTTACATTTCGGGGCACAGTACGTTTAGCGCTGCGGCCGCTACAGTATTGGGTTACATCATTCCGGCAAATGCGGTCAATTATAATGCAATGGCAAAAGAAGCATCCGAATCTCGGTTGTATGGGGCTATACATTACAGAAGCGATTGCGAAAAAGGTTTTGAAACAGGTAATAAAGTTGGTGCGTATTCGGTTACACGCGGGCGAACAGATGGGGCGGAGTAAAATATTTTTTATTACAAGTGAAAAAAATGGCAAATAAAGAACCACAAAAAATGATAAAGCAATAAATATTTTTCATAAATCGTAATTATTTTAACCGCTGGCGAAAGCTGGCGGTTTTGTTCTACAAAAATGAAATATAAAACAACTTGCAAAAAAATATACTACACAATCTACTAAGTAAACCCCACCCCTCATCTATCGCTCATACACAAAAAAAGTTTGTATATATTATCTCTATTTTGTGAGAATAAAAACACCAAATCGTGGATTTATGGACTCACAGAATAAAGCAAAATATGTAAACAATAATCAAATGGCTTTTACAGATGTAGCTTTATATTGTTTGTAAGAAAGTAGTTTTTAGTATTATAAAAATGGCTTGTTTAAACTATATATCTACTAAAACTTGTCGTTCATATACTGATTTAAGCCTTTCGTATACTTCCTTACTTTTTCAAATAATTATAATATTTATTTGTGAAGTTAATATTAAAAATTAAACCAAACTAACTGCTTTAAGATATTAAATGTAATCACTGAGGGGTAATTTTAGAAAAAGTCGTTGCTGTTTTAAGTAGCGGCTTTTTTTACGCCCTTATCCTTGGATCTATAACGGTGTAAACAAAATCTGCCAAAATATTTATAAAAATAAAAATGATGGCACTCAATAAAACCGAGCCCATTACCACAGGATAATCTAGTTTTTCTAAAGCATTTACGGTTATTTTTCCAAGTCCTTTCCAGCCAAAAATATACTCTACAAAAAAAGCACCTGCAAGCAATTCTGCAAACCACCCGGTAATAGCGGTTACCACCGGGTTTAAAGCATTGCGTAAAGCATGTTTAAATATAACTGCATTTCTCGATAAGCCTTTGGCATGTGCGGTACGTATAAAATCTTGTTGCAACACATCGAGCATGGAACTTCTAGTAAGTTGTGCTATAACAGCCATTGGTCTTATACCTAGGGTAAAGGCAGGCAAGATAAGGTTTTTAAGTACCAAGTATCTTTCTCCTGTTACTTCATCTATTTCAAATAAACTACCAGTAATGTTTAAATCAGTGTATGGATGCAAAACATATCCAAATACATACGCAACAATAATGGCAATAAAAAAAGATGGTGCAGATATTCCTGCAATACTTCCCACGATGGCTGCTGTATCTATCCAAGTATCTTTCTTTACGGCTGCTAATACGCCTAAAAAAATACCAACAATGCAAGCAAATATCATAGCTGTAAGGGCAAGTATTATGGTAGCTGGTAATGCCTCCATTAAAACTGTGGTAGTATCTTTTTTTGTTTGATAACTCTTACGGAGATAAGGTACTTTTATCGCAAACTTAGTTTCGCCGCCAATAAAAAAGCCTTTCAGTTCTTTCTTTTTTATATCCTCTTTTGTGTGAAATGCTATGGGAGAAATATCATTGGCATACAACAAAAATTGTTTCCATTTTGGTTGGTCTAGGTATAAGTCTTTACGAATATTATCCATCGTTTTTTTATCACCCGTTTGCCCTACAATAAGCCTTGCGGGATCTCCAAAGCCCTGAAACATTACAAACACAAGTGCTACCACACCTGGCAGTACGGTTAATGATATGAGGCTTTTTTTTAAGAGTGCATTCAAGAAATAAAATTTTATACTAAACCCTTAATATTCGATGTCTCCATCAACCAACAAGAAAGGCCTTTATTGATAAGTTACATTACTACCATCAAGAAAATCTAGGGGAACTTTTTTAAACGCCGTCCAACTCCATTTTTGTTTTACCACAGGCCCATTCATTAAGTATAATGTAGGGTTTACCCTTGCTACTGTTTTAAGTACCGTAGCATCGCATGTAAGAAATGGCAAACTTGGCAAATAAGATTCTAAACTTTTATATGTGCCAAAATGTTGTTTTACTTTTTCCAATTGAGCTGTTACGATAAATATTTTCTTCTTGCCTGCCATTAATTTGTATAGCAAAACTGCATCCCCATCCCAATTTTTGGGATAACCTTCCATATCTTTTATGTACAGTAAATAATATTCGCCTGCTGTATTAAGAATGGCATCTGTAGTATCATTGCCGCTTTCTGTACTCAGCGAAAAATCACTTATTACAGGAATGTTGTTGCTGCCTTTCTCCACAAGTTTTTGTTTTCTTTCTACAAATGTCCATGTGCTATCTGCTGAGCTTTTAAATTCTTTTTTTACACCATCTTTTTCGTATACGAATTCATACTCAAATTTATCTTGTATAGCATTGGTAGGCATTTTACGCAACTCTACAATATTATTACCAGGCTTATATGGCAAGCAATCTACCAACGGTAAATTTCTAAGCACATACCATTGTAAAAATAATGTAAGTATGGTAGCTAATACAACCATCGAAGTAATGATAAATGATTTTGCAATAGGTGTAATGTATTTTAGGTTAAACAGTAAAAACAATACAAATATCAATAGTACGATGTCTTTTGTAAAAGTTTGTATTGGTGTAAGCGGTATACAATCTCCAAAGCAACCACATGCACGTATTTTGCCACTAAATAAAACATATGAAGTAAGAAATGTAAAAAACAACATGAGCAATAACAAAATCCATGTAGTAAATTTCTTTTTCCAACCTACAAGCAATGCTACACCCACCAATACTTCTAGCGTTATCATAATAATCGAAAAAGCTAAGGCATATTCATCAAATGCTTTCATTATGCTTGGCAAAAAACCAGCATTGCTCCAAGCTTCAAAAAACTCTTGCATTTTAAATGCTAGTCCCTTTGGGTCTATGGCTTTTACCAATCCTGAAAATATAAATAACGACCCAGTGAGTATTCTTGCTATGGTAACTGCAATTTTCATATTTATTGTTTATTTATTTTAGTGTCAGCTTAAAATGTATTACTATCTGT
>JAYSWO010000098.1:0-14467 GCA_043717975.1 Ferruginibacter sp.
ATAAAAGCACCAAAGTATATTGTAAAAAGTACACAAAATTTTACCTTTAATATAAAAACAAACAATGCAGATGCGTATGTAAAATTGTTGGATAAAAGAATGGGTGGTTTTAATAATGCAACCATAAGTGGTCGTTTTAATTTGCAAGATTATAATTTAAATTTAAATGCAACTGTTCCGCAATTTAGTTATGATGGAAAAATATTTAATAACCTTACGCTTGTTGGCAATGGCAATAGAGATTCATTAATAAATGACATTGCGGTGGAAGACATTACGATTAATGATAGTTTGCACCTGCCAAATTCAACATTGCGTATAGCTGCAAGCAACGATGTATCGCTCATAAAGTTAAATACAAGTGCCAGTAAAATATTTGGAAATGCGGAGTTAAATGCAAGTGTGCAAACGATGAGTGATGGTGTAAAAATTCACTTCTCCCCTTCTTCGTTTATAGTGAATAATAAAAAATGGCAATTGGATAAAGATGGAGAACTTATTCTAACAAAAAGTATTATTGGTGCCAATGAAGTAAAGTTTTTTAGTGGTGAGCGTTCCATTACATTAAAAACAGAATTATCTGATGTAAATGGCGATACACATTTAATTGCAAATCTTATAAATGTAGATATTGGAGATTTTGCATTTGTGCTACCAAAACAACCTGTAATAAGAGGAATCATAACGGGAGAATTGGTGGTAAGTAATGTACTAAAAAAACCTATTTTCCATTTTGAAGGTCGCTCAGATAGTACTTCATTAGATGGCAATGAACTGGGCACAGAAAATATTGTGAGTGATTATAATACTACAACTGGAATTATTACATACAAATTAGATGCTGATGAAAAAGATTTTAAGGTATCTATAAAAGGAAGCTACAATACAAAAGATACGCTAGGCAATGCTTTGCAAACAACCATAAAAGCAGAAAGATTAAAACTAAATATTTTAAAACCATATTTAAAAACCATATTTACTGATGTAAATGGTATTGCTAAGGGCGATATAGAATTGGTGCAAAAAGACAATGCAATGACCATTACTGGCAGCCCTATGATAAGTAAAGGCACCTTAAAAGTGGGTTACACGCAAGTGCGTTACAATTTTGATAACCAACAAATACAATTTGGTAAAAACGTAATAGATGTAGGCACATTACATATTACAGATACACTTGGCAATAAAGGAACGGTAAGTGGAAAAATTTATCACACATTTTTTAATGATTTTTCATTTGAAAATTTGCGTTTTTCTACCCAAAAAATGTTGTTGTTAAATACTACTAAAAAAGACAACCAACAGTTTTATGGCAAAGTAATAGGTAGAGCCACTATGAGCTTAGATGGCGATATTGCCAATATGAAAATGAATATAGATGGTGAGCCTAGCAATACGGATAGTAGCCATGTGTATTTACCAACAGGAGATAGCAAAGAAAGTAATGTAATAGACTATATAGATTTTATACAATTTGGATCGTTGATGGATAAAGAATCTTCTTCGAAAGGGGCAGCCAACCTTGATATTAATTTACACCTCATTGCAAATCCTTCTTGTAAAATAGATGTCATTTTAGATGAATCTACTGGTGACATAATAAAAGGACAAGGCAATGGGGACTTAACCATTAATGTGGGCACTACAAAACCACTTACAATGTTTGGTACATATACGCTCACAGAAGGCCAATACACATTCGATTTTCAAACGCTGCTGAGAAAACCATTTACCTTAACAGAAGGAGGTACGATTACTTGGAGTGGAGATCCGCTTTTGGCAAGTATCGATTTAAGGGCTGAATATCTGGTAAAAAATGTAGACCTTACCAACCTTACTGCTTTGGGTAATAATCGCAAGCAAGAGGATATTATTTTATCATCTCATTTAATTGGAAGTCTTAAAACACCTATTGTAAATTTTGAATTTTTATTGCCAGATAACAGTCAGTATAAAAAAGATGATTACTTGTTAAAAAGATTGGCAGATTTTAAAACAGATGAAAATGAAATGAACAAGCAAGTAGCAAGTTTATTATTATTGAATCAGTTTATAAATAACAACCAAGGTTTTGGTAATTTTACCTCTATTGCATCTGGCGCTATTGGTGGTACCATTGGTGGTATAGTAAGCTCATGGCTCACCAATATTTTAAATAGTGCGTTGGAAAAAGCTACCAATGGTGTTGTATCATTTGTGGTAGATGTAAACCCATCTCTCAATGCACAACAGGCAAACCAATTGCAAGCCAACATACGATCTAGCTTACAGTTTAAGTTAGGTAAAAACATCCGCTTGCTGGTAGGTGGTAATTTAGATTACAACAACCCGCTTTTACAAGTATATAGTAGAGGCGTAATAACACCCGACTTTTCTTTAGAATGGCTTATAAACAAAGATGGTAGTTTGAGGGTGGTAGCATTTAATCGCACATCTATAGATATTACAACAGGCCAACGAAATAGAACAGCCGTGCAGCTTGGGTACAAAAAAGATATAGATAGAATTGGAGATATTTTTAGGAGTAAAGAGAAAATTGCAGAATTGGATGCTGCTAGAAATGCAAAAAGTAAAACAGCGGCTCCTTAGTAAGTAATATCTTGAATATTAAATGTAGACTGCTCATAAACATAAATCCTTTTTAATTATTTTTGCAAATTCAACAAACAACAAACAACAAACAACAAACAACAAACAACAAACAACAAACACCAAACACCAAACAACAAACATCAAACAACAAACACCAAACAACAAACAATTAAACAATCAAACACTCACCAACCATACTAGCCATTGAATCTTCTTGCGATGAAACCGCCGCAGCTGTATGTAAGGATGGAAAAATACTGAGCAACATTATTGCTACACAAAAAATACATGAGCAATACGGTGGTGTGGTACCCGAGCTTGCAAGCCGTGCGCATATGGAAAAAATTGTACCAGTTGTTGATGTAGCTTTAAAAGAAAGTGGCTGCACACTTGCAGAAATAGATGCCATTGCATTTACCCAAGCACCAGGGCTTATTGGAGCACTATTGGTTGGGTCACAATTTGCAAAATCATTGGCACTGGCTTTAGACAAACCTTTAATAGCAGTGCATCATATGCAAGCACATGTACTGGCAAATTTATTACAAGACCCTGCGCCTAGTTTTCCTTTTTTATGCTTAACAGTAAGTGGCGGGCATACACAAATAGTGCTTTGTACAGCGCCCACACAAATGAAAGTAATTGGCGAAACCATTGATGATGCTGCAGGCGAAGCTTTTGATAAAACAGCAAAATTATTGG
Organism: Ferruginibacter sp.; assembly: GCA_043717975.1. Lineage (GTDB taxonomy): Bacteria > Bacteroidota > Bacteroidia > Chitinophagales > Chitinophagaceae > Ferruginibacter. The sequence continues at coordinate 3,295 of JAYSWO010000098.1, forward strand.
GCTTACCCTACCCCGGTGGTCCATTAATAGATAAATATGCCAAAGAAGGCAATGCTATTTATAAGTTTCCTGAACCAAAAATTGATGGATTAAATTTTAGTTTTTCGGGTTTAAAAACTTCGATATTGTATTTTTTAAACAATGCCGGTGCGGCAAATGTATATAAAGTAGAACTGACAGCCACAGCAGAAGAAAGGCAAATATTTATTGAGAAAAATTTAGCCAATATTTGTGCATCTGTACAAGTAAGAATTATCAGTATTTTATTAAACAAATTAAAAAAAGCCATGGAAGAAACTGGAATAACCCAAGTATGTATAGCAGGTGGTGTAAGTGCTAACAGTGGTTTGCGAAATGCTTTAAAAGAAACCGGTGACAAATTAGGATGGCAAACTTATATTCCAGCATTTCAATATTGTACAGATAACGCCGCCATGATAGCCATTACTGGACACTACAAATATTTGGCAAAAGATTTTATTGGTATGGAAGTTGCACCAAGTTCAAGTAGTGCGTTTTAGAAATTAGATTGTTAGATAGTAGACATAAGACTGTTAGATATTTAATCATAGATGCTGCGTTATCAAGCGTTGACCTTTCAACCTTACACATTGAACACTTTTTTCAAATTTAAACAATTCACCATCCATCAAGATAACTGTGCCATGAAAGTGTGCACAGATGCCTGCTTATTTGGGGCATGGGTTGCAAACAAGCTGGAGAAAAAAGAATTTTTACCAAAAAAAATTTTTGACATTGGTTGTGGTACGGGCTTGCTTGGTTTGATGCTAGCCCAAAAAACGGATGCAATTATTGATGCAATAGAAATAGATGCAGATGCATTTTTACAAGCCACTGAAAATGTAGAAGCTTCCCCATTTAAAAACCAAATAAACATTTTTCATGGACCCATAGACCAATTTTTTGCGCACGAAAAATATGATTTCATCATTTGCAATCCCCCTTTTTACGAAAACCAACTAAAATCTAATAATGATGCAAAAAATTTGGCTATGCATGCTACTAGTCTATCTTTTGCTGAGCTAGCCATGGCTATAAAAAATAATTTATCAGATACTGGCACTGCAGCAGTTTTAATTCCATTCAATAGTCTTGAAGTACTGTCAGAAAAGTTATCCGCTGTTCATCTCCATATCAACGAACAATTAAATGTTTCACATTCTCCTAACCATACCAAGTTTCGTTCTATCCTTATTATTTCTTCACAAAAAAACGATCCAATAAACCAAGAAATTTCTATTAAAGATGACCAAGGAAACTACTCCCAAGGATTTTCTAGTATTTTAAAAGATTATTATCTGAATATTTAGTACCCTTCAAAATCTAAACATTCCATTTCTCCGTATTTGCAAACCATTTTGAAATACATTCATTTTTTACCATTTATGTAATATTTTAAAATTAAATAGCTTTTTTACAAAAAAATGACAAAACTCCCACCTTGTTAAAAGACTTTTGCACACTGATACAGCGGATATGATGATGAAATTAAAAAATACACTCCTACTTTCAACCCTATTTATTGCAAATGTTTCCCTTGCGCAAGACAGTACTTCTAAGCAATTAGATGTGGTAATTGTTACAGGGCAATACAAGCCACAATCGTTAAAAAACTCTGTTTATCAGGTAAAAGTGATAAACGAACAAAGGATAAAACTTAGTGGCGCTACCAATATACAACAAGTATTAAATACGCAACTTGGGTTTCGGTTTTCTAATGACAACATTAGAGGTACTGATATACAATTAAATGGCCTTAATGGCAGAACGGTTAAAATTTTATTGGATGGAGTGCCATTGTTAGATAGATCCGATGAAAGGACAAGTTTAAGCCAGATTGATGTAAATAGTATTGAAAAAATTGAAATTCTGGAAGGACCCATGTCTGTATCTTTTGGAACAGATGCTATGGCTGGTGTAATCAATATCATTTCTAAAAAAACAAACAGAAATCAATTATCAATAACTGCACGAGTACAAGAAGAAACAGCCGGAAAAGAATATCATATATTTAATTATAAAGGGGTACACAATCAAAGCTTCAATATTGGCTTAAATAAAGATAACTGGTATTTCTCTAGTGGCATTACACACAATGATTTTAATGGATTTGGAGGGAATGAATATGGTAGAGAAAAATCGTGGTTGCCGAAAAACCAGTTTTTTAGTAATGGAAAAATCGGATATAGAAATAATAAGTTAGATATTTATTATCGCATAGATGGGCTTTCTGAAATAATAAAAGATAGGAATGGAATAAATTATGATATTGCAATAGCGTTAGATCAAAAATTTATAACCAAACGAGTACTACAACAGATACAAAGCAATTACAACTTCAACAAAAACCTTTCACTAAGCTCTTACATTGCTTATACAGACCTTAGAAGAAAAACTGAAACATACTACCACGATTTTGTAACAAATACCGACGTGTTGGGCACTTTCGACGGACAGCAAGATTTATCAAAGCTAAAAAGCATAGGTTTTAAAAACACTTTACAATATACTGTTTCTCCAAAATTATCTTTTCAACCAGGTGTAGATATTAACCATGAAAAGGTAAGTGGGGAGAGAATTTTAGGTACTCCAGAAATTGATGACTATGCGCTATTTTTATCAGCTGAATATAAACCTACATCAAAAGTAAATATTCGACCAGGTTTTCGTGTCATAAAAAATACAAGATTTGATGCCCCACCTATCATTCCTTCTATTAATACAAAATTTATATTAAATAAAAATTTAGATCTAAGGCTTTCTTATGGTTTTGGTTTTAGAGCCCCAGTTTTAAGAGAATTGTTTTTTAGTTTTGTAGATGTAAACCACAATATCGTTGGTAATCCCAATCTTAAAACCGAAACTTCTAATAGCGTAAATGGTTCTTTGGCATTGGTTGTGCCAAATTTGAAAAATGTAAAATTAACTTCTACACTAAATGGATTTTACAATGCGTTTAATGACCAAATTAATTTAATACAAAACCCTAGCAATTCGTTACAGTTTAGCTACTATAATATTGATAAAGTAAAAACAAAAGGCTTTTCTATTGATAATAGAATTATTGTAAAAAACCTTGATGCCAATATTGGCTTTACTTATATTGGTTATCAAAGACAATTTAATGAAGCAGAATCAAAAACGATAACACCTAGTTTTTTATGGACGCCAGAGGCTAATGCTAATATTGTCTATAATGTTAAAAAGCTTAAAAGTTCCATTGCTTTGTTTTATAAGTTCGTTGGTATAAGGCCTGATTTCAATTATGATCCAACAGGAAGAGAAGCTGGACTTTTTCCATCAAAAACAAATGCCTACAGCCTTGCAGATTTTACGATTACCAGCAATGTGCATAAAAACTTTACGATAAGCACAGGTATAAAAAATTTGTTTGATGTAACCGCTGTTAATAGTAGTACGGTAATATCGTCTAATGTATCTCACAATAACACAAATGCCTTGTTGGTAAATTATGGTCGTTCATATTTTGTAGGCTTGGTTTTTCAATACAATAAAAAATAATTACATGCAGTTTTCAAATAAAATATTATTAGCTATTCTTATTAGTGTTTCTATTCTATCTTGTAAAAAAGACACTGATCCTATTCTTACCATATCTACTGGTAGTGAAAGAATTCAGCTAAATGGATTGGCAGGAAGCGAGCCTGGAAATGTAGCTGCTAATTCAGTTTACTTAGATTTAAGTACGGAAAAATCTACGCCAGTACCTAGGGTAGGATGGGATTTAGGATTTTATACAGGTGCCGATTTTAGGGCAATCTTAAATATTACTGCCGTAGCTGGGGCGAAGGTTACGAACAAATACGATTTAAGCTTGGTAGATGCATCAGATACAATTGGACTATCACTTAATACAAGTCAATTTAATCCACTACCAATACACCTAACATACTTTGATGATATAGAAGGTGATATTAGTAAAACAGTTATTCCTGCAGTATCGGCTACTGCATCTCAAAATCCTGTTATTATTGTAAATAGAGGCAATGGCGGTAGCCTAGCTCCACGCCCATGGATAAAAATGCGCATACAAAGAATTACAAATGGATATAGCATACAATATGCGGGTATTCTAGAAACAACTTATAAAACGATTAGTTTTACTAAAAATGAAGCTTTCAATTTTCAGTATATTTCTTTTGATAATGGTATTGTATCGGTAGAACCTGAAAAATTAGCATGGGATCTTGTATGGTCATACTCTATGTACCAAGCTAATTTTGGCGCAGGTTTGGTGCCATACAATTTTTCTGACATGATAGCTGTAAATTATTTGGCTGATGTGCAAGTAAGAGAAAAAGTATATGCAAGTGCTACCTTGGCTACAGAGGCATTTGATAATTTTAGTAAAGATAGTGTGGCAGTAAACCCAACAGTGATAGGTAGATGGACTATTGGAAGCAGATGGAGAAGTACCCAACCAGCAATAGGGGCCAGACCTGATAGATTTTATATTATAAAAGATGGCAGCGGCAATTATTACAAATTAAAATGCTTGGCTATGGGCATTGGTACAGATGGTGGCACAAGAGGAAAACCTGAATTTAAATATGCCTTGATAAAATAGAAATTCAATATGTTGATCTTACATAAAAGCCGCTTAAAAAGCGGCTTTTATTTTAAAAAAGATTTATTCAATGGTGGCATTTATCAATCTATCCGTAATTCCATCGCATTGAGGTTTTAAAACTTCATAGCTTCCATTTTTTACCGCATATTTTCCTTTTGTATGTATAAGCATGGCACATTGCTCAGCCTGCTCACGCTCATGCCCGCATATATCCATGAGGGTATCTATTACCCAATCAAACGTATTTACCTCATCATTCCATACAATAAGGTTGTGGTTTATAGATTCTTCCACAAGTACATCCACATCTTCATTAACGTCTGTTTGTGGGTTATAATTAAAAGTAGGTTTCATGAATGCGTAAATAATAAAGTGCAAAAATAGTACACAATTTCATAAATCAGCCATAATTTATTTCACCAACAAAATTTATATCGCATTATATTTGAAAAAAGAAAACATATGCGAATAGCAATACCATTACTATTTATTTTTTTTATACAATTGGCTATGGCTCAAAATACAACAACCAAAAAAGAAGATAACTTTTTAGAAAAAATAATATTGGCCAACCCTTTATTTAAAGAGGTAATGGCAAATAAGGATACCCATCGAATTCAAATTGTATATACCGAAATAAATAGAGATGCAAAAAACAAACCTTCTTTTAACACACACACGTATAATGTAAATCACAACTTATATTTTTACCCTGCAAGTACCGCCAAAATGCCCACTGCATTTCTTGCTTTACAAAAATTAAATGAACTTAAATTAAAAGGGTTGAATAAAAATACAACCATGCTCACCGATAGTGCTTGGTTAAAACAATATGTGGTAGCCAACGATTCTACTGCAAAAGATTATAAAGCAAGCATAGCACACTATATAAAAAAAATATTTATGGTGAGTGATAACGAAGCCAATAATAGATTGTATGAATTTTTGGGACAAGAATATTTAAACAACAGCTTAGCCAAACTTGGATATAAAGAAGCACAAATCTTACATAGGCTTGGTGTATCGTATCCTGAAGATGTAAATAGACATACCAACCCTATTCGCTTTGTAGATAAAAATAACAAGCTTATTTATAGCCAAGCTCCGCAAATAAGCAAACTAAAATACATAAAGCGAAATGATGTATTAGGTAAGGCATATTATAAAAATGATTCTCTCATCAATCAACCTTTTGATTTTTCTATAAAAAATAGATTGCACATAAATGATTTACATGACATGCTACTAACCGTAATTTTTCCAGAAGCATATTCAGCAAATAAAAGATTTAACTTAACCAAAGAAGACTACCGTTTTTTATTAAAATACATGTCGCAAATGCCTACAGAAAGCACGTTCCCAAAATATGATACTACTGAATATTATGATGCCTATTGCAAGTTTTTAATGTATGGTTCTGAAAAGGGAGAAATACCAAAAAATATTAGAATCTTTAACAAGGTAGGCGATGCTTATGGTTTTCTTACAGACATTGCTTATATCGTAGATTTTGAAAAAAATATTGAGTTTGCCTTAAGTGCCACTATTTATGTAAATGCAGATGAAACATTTAATGATGATAAATATGAGTATTATAAAATAGGTTGGCCATTTATGAAAAACCTAGGCAAAGCTATTTATGATTATGAATTAACAAGGGAAAGAAAATATACACCCAATTTGAGTAAGTTTAGAATAAAGTATGATAAGTAAAATCTATACATCATTGTTAAGAAAGTCTAGCAAATCTCCTTTTTTTCTTATAGATACCTGCACGGTAGCACCATCTTCCATTTCCATATAACCATTTTTGCCTCTGTAATATTTCTTTAGAAAATTGGTATTGATAACCCAAGAATTGTGTACCCGTAAAAATGTTTTTTTAGGTAACATACTTTCTACATCACCAAGCGCCTGAGAAGTAGTTACTGTTTTATTATTTATGATGTATAAAATACAATAACTACCTTTTGCCTCTATACGTATAATTTCTTCTACATTTACGAACAATATACCATCATGAACTGTTAACCCAATCTTTTGTGGTTTGTCAATTATCTTTAAATATTTAATAAGCTCTACCAAATTACCATTGCCAGCAGACTCATTTATTCTTTGTAAAACCTTTTCTGTAGAGGTTTTTAGCTCATTGATGTCTATAGGTTTTAATAAATAATCTACTGCATTATATTTAAAAGCTTTTATGGCATAATTGTTATACGCAGTAATAAATATAACTTGAAAATTAAATTCTCCCATTTTATCCAACAATTGAAAAGAATTTCCTCCATCTAATTCAATATCTAAAAATACCAATTGCGGTTTTACTTTCTTTATTAGCTCAATAGCATCTTCTATATTACTAGCATTGCCTTGCATAGCAATAGATTGGCTACAATGTTGTTTAACAAGGCTATCCAATAATAGTACATTTCTTTTTTCGTCTTCTATATGTATGGCTTTAATCATAATAGTTTTTTTACAGGCAAGTGCAATATTATTTCAGTACCCACCGGTTTGTTATGTTGGTCTTTTATATCTATTACCTCCATTTTATATTTAGATTCCCCTTCCGCATTAAACGTTGTTAATCGTTTAGTTATTATATCCATTCCAAAACTTTTGTGGGTTTTGTACTCATTAAGCTGTGCTTTATTGAAATTCCTGCCTACACCATTGTCTTTTATGCTGCAAATTAAAATATCCTTTTCTATTAACATGTTAATAGAAATAAATCCGAGCCTATTTTTTACATACTTAATACCATGATTAATGGCATTTTCTACAATGGGCTGTATCATCATATTTGGAATGCCAATATTGTTCTTATCTATTTCATCATTTATGTTAAACGAAAAATCAAATTGATTGGGAAAGCGCAATTGCTCTAACGAAATATATTCTGAGAGATAAATTACCTCATCAGAAATACTATTGAATGGTGATTCAGAAAGTTCCAATGTTAGCCGCATAAGCCTTGAAAACTTTACAAGGTATTCGTTTGCTTTTTCGCTCTCACCACTAACAATTAATTGCTGTATAGAGCTAAGGCAGTTAAAAATAAAATGAGGGTTCATTTGAGAGCGAAGGGCAGTTTGCTCTAGTTCTAAAAATTTTGATTTGGTATCCAATTCTTTTTTTGCAACAGCATTTATTCTCTTAATTCTACTTTGGTAAAATACATATCCGCATAATAAAATGAATAAGGCTGTTAATAATCTAACATAATTATTTTGCCACCAAGGTTTTTCTACGGTAATGTTTAATTCTCTTATTTCTGAATAACGATCTTGGTATTTTATGAGCGCTTGCAGTTGTAGTTTATAATTGCCAGGGGAAAGGTTTTCCAATAAAAGCTCGGGGTTTGTAAGATAGCTCCAAGTTGTATCATTGTTTGCAATTCTATATCTATATTGTAAAGCATCACTATTGTTAAAACAAATGGCATTAAAATTTATGTTAATTCTATTGTTTTTATATGGTAAAGAAATCGAGCTTATATTTTGTGTATCCTTTTTATTATAACTAATAGTATTAATGTAAAAGGGAAGCGGCAATACATTGCTTGTATCTGTAAGTACAAGCGAGTCACTAAAAGAGTAAATGCCTTTGTTTGTAGCTGCTAATACATTATTTCCAAAATATGCCAAGTGGTTAATATCTATATCATAAAAATCTTCTTTGCTGCCAACATTAATAATTTTAAACAAAAGAGGAGAAAAAGATTTGAAATAAATAACGGAAATGCCATTATTAGTAGCTACCCATAGATAGTTTTTATGTGGTAGCATATATTTTATGGAGTTACTACTTAGCCCATCCTTTTCTGTAATATTTGCAATAATGGAGGAGTCCTTCATTAAAGCAATGCCTCCAAACTTAAGACCAATAGCAAATAAACCGTTATCTAATTGAGTCATGTTTGTAATACCTTTTTTGAACAATGGTTCGTTCACTTTAATACTTAACAAAGAATCGGAAGTAGAATTAAAGTTAGATAATGACGTTGATGTAGCTACCCAAAAATTATTTTGTGTCTTAAAAGAACTAAAACGTTCCTTAAACGTAAATTTTGTTGAATAAAAAATATTGTCGCTTAAATTAACATCTAGAGAATCTATAAGATTAACTTCTGCGAAACTTGCACCTATGTTAAAAAAATAATGGCTATTTTGTGTTTGTTTGAACTCTGAATTAGCAAAAATAATATAACATTTTTTATACTTATAGTCACTTATTTTGAATAATTCTCCCTCCCGATATTTTTTTTGGTTAGATGTATTTTTTAATTGCCCCCCTAGTAAAATCTTATCATTATCTACAAGCAAATCTGAAACAAATCTCATATTACAGTTAAATATCTTCCGTATTTTTGTTGAACAATAATTGTAAACTCCAGTATTATTTACAAATAAAAAATTACTATCATTTTGAGGCGAGGTTCTGTAAACAAATTGGTCTAATAAATCTGTATCTTTATATATTTTCTTAGATAATTTTTTCAAATTAAAAATTCCTTTTTCTAGAGTAGAAAACCAAATTCCTCTTTCGTAATCTTGCTCAATAGAGCTAATGGAATATTCTTTAAGTATGTGTTCATTTTCATTCAATTCTTTTGATAAAGAAATTGCACCACCTTTCGATAATCCTACCCATAAGTCATTTTGATTACCAAAATGTATGCTCAAAATGGTAGATGGAAACTGCTTTAAAATATATGATCCATTTGGGTAGAGTTTTACTATTAAATTACTATTATAAAAGTAATAAATGTTATTTTCTGAAATTACTCCATATTGGTCTGAACTTATCTGATTAAATGGAATTTTGTAAGTAATCCCACTAATATCATTTACATGAATTTTTAGATATTCATTTACAACAGAATTATCAGCACTTTTTTGGGCAAAAAATGAATTATTAATTGTTTTTATATTAAAACAAAGATTTTCGCTTTTAGCTCTATCCATGTATCTATACGAACTAATATGTCCATCCTTGGATATTGAGTAATTATTTTCATTACTTGAATTTATCCTAATTAAATCGTTGAATACATTTCCATCAGTTATAAGTATCTTCTTATTTATTAAACTAATGCTATTATTATTTTTATAATTGTGGATTTTTCCCTTTTCAAAATAAAATAATTTTCCCGAATAAGAAAAAAACCAAATCCTTTTCTTTTCATCTTCACGAATCTTAAAGATAATATTATCTTCTAATTCAAATTTTTCCATTTTAAAACCTCCATATCTAACTATACCTTTATCAGTAGCTATCCATAAAAAACTTTCAGAATCTTTAAAAATAAAATAAGTTTCATTGCTTGGTAAGCCATCTTTTCGTGTATAATTTTTTAAATCCAAATTTAAATTCTGTGCAAAAGATTGTTTTAAGAATAATATTTCTAAACAAATCATTAAACTCAAAATAGGCATTAGAGCAAAAATCTTTTCCTTATTCACGAAATTTCTAATAAAATTTAACAATATTAAATTACAGATATGACCAAAACTATACAATTATGACTATAAAGTTGCATCTATATGTTATTCCTAAAATTATACATTAGGTTGATTTAATTTTACAAAATAAAAATATTTATGAAATCAAAATTACCATTCTTAAAGCAACCCCAACTATTTAGTTGTAAAATTAAACTATCCTTTATGGTTAGCGTTATTAACTTTTACAAATTAATAACATTGATAATGTTGATAATTATTTCCACAAAAGTTTCTTCTCAAGTAAATTTATCAAATGGTCTTACGGCTTACTATCCTTTTAATGGAAATGCTAATGACGCAAGTGGCAATAACAATAATGGAACATTAATGAATGGAATAACCTTTACAAATGATATTAGCGGTATTCCAAATGCAGCTGCCTTATTTGATGGAATAAACGATTTTGTACAGATACTTGATAATGGCGGAATTATGAATAGAACAGCTATGTCATTCTTTATGCAAATAAAACCACAATCATCAACAGTGCAAACTTTGCTTGCAAAAGCTAATTTTAATACTGCATCTGAAGTTTCTTTTCAAGTAGCAATGAACTTCGGACCACTATATACAGGGGCTTATTGGTGGGTACAAAAAGCTAACAACACTTTTTGTGGAAGTACAAGTAGTCCTTCTAATACGATTGTTACAAATACTGGTACAAATCTTCTTGCAAACTCTTGGTACTGTCTAGCAGGTACTTATCAAGGCGACACTTTAAAAATTTATTTAAATGGAGTTTTAATTCAAAAAAAGTACAATGGTACTGGTTTAATTGATTCTTGTACAAATCACCCAATTAGACTTGGGCGTTGGAATGAATTTGGACCAACATCTTATAATGGTATTATGGATGAAGTGAGAATATACAATAGAGCGTTAAATCAACAAGAAATATTAGCTTTATCAATTTGCAGTAACCCCTGTCCAATAAATAGTGTAACAACAATAACAAAATGCTCTAACCAAAATATAAACCTAACTGCAAGAACAGGCTCTACTTATACATGGAGCCCCGCTACAGGTTTAAGTGCTGCCAATATACAATCTC
>JAYSWO010000099.1:0-5596 GCA_043717975.1 Ferruginibacter sp.
TGCTAAGCCTATCTGCCAACTGCTTGTAAGATGTTTTTATAAGCGATGCGGCTGTTATAGAATTGTTGTCTGCATATTCTAAATTTATAAGCCCGCCCATAAGCGTACTCATATAAGCAAGCCACAATTTTTTGTTTTGTTTATGAAGGTTGGAACCCATAATACCCGGCAGCAATATTAAAATGGGTTTGGTATTAGAGGTAGGGTATTCCGATGGCAACAGTTCACCGTATTCAATACCAAACAATGCTCTATCGCTTGCTGGTACATCGTATTGTTTTACGGCAGTAAAGCCTGGTATCAATTCTCCATCTATCGTTTTTAATGCAAGGCTTATGGCTTGCCTTGTTCTGGTATTGGTAAAATATTTTACATGATCTACATCTGCACCTTGGTCAAAAAAATACTGTATCAAATCTTTTCGCTTGGCACCAAGATACATGGAATCGGTATTTACCACTAAATCGTTTCTCTGGCTGTAAAATAATTTTCCTAAAATATACAGCAGTCCTTTAAAACTCAAACTTAGTTTTCCATTCCCTGAAATTACTGCCAAAGATTTTCCATCTATAGCTGCTTCATCTGATCGGTCATTTAATATTTTAATAAAAGGCGAATCTGGACTTTGAGCCTCCAAACCTGGCAATACACTTACATCATCTTTGGTACGCAATGCTTCTACAATTAATTCTTTCAGCGTATCTGCCAGCGGATTTAAAGCACCTCCAAACAAATTAAAAAAAGTATTTAAAATAGTATCCAACCTGTTTGAAGCAAGCTTTGTACCGGCAGCAGGGCAACCAACTCGTATAAATTTATTTACTTTAATTTTCTTTTCAGAAAAAGCTTTGTTTAATAATTTAATGGAATCAATATCATTTTGCCGATTGCCTTCTTTTTTAAGTAGGTTGATGTGTTCTGCCGTAAAGCCAACAAAAGTATCGTTGCTGTTTCTAGCATATTTACATATAATATCTCCCACAATACCGCCACGGGAGTGCGATATAATATGTAATTCCGCCGCTATTGGTAATTGGCTTATGAGATCTACTACATTTTGCAGCGGACTTTTCGAAAGTGTTCTGTGTTCAAACCCAAGTATATTTTCTCCGTAAGTACTTTTAATAAAATCCCATGTTTCCGATGTAGATAATGCACTAAAAGCGCCCACTGTATTGGAGTTTGTGCCATGTATAAACAATAAATAAGGCTTGTTGCTTTTTTTGTCATTGTAAGCTTTAAACGTAAAATCTTTATCTAACTGCATCAAGCCTTCGCCATCAGCCATTAATTTATCTTCCAGCCTATCTACAATATTTCCAATGCCAATAGGTATTGCTTTTTTCTTAAACACGTTCAGCACTTTTAATGCAATACTTCCAAAAATGCCTCGCTCACCATCTGCGCCACTCACCATATCTGGTATGTAAAAACTATCGTCGGTAGATCGGCTTAGGTTATGTGCCTCAGGAAAAATTTCGTGTAGGGTAGCTGCATCACTTATCCAAGTGGTTTTGTCTGTAAATACAAACTCCAGTACTTTATCATTGTTATTAATGGCTATATCAACAATATTTGATACATCTCGTGTAACGCCTTCCACTACGTAGCTTTCCTCCAATTCCAGGTTGTTGGGTATGTTAATTTTTAATTTATCTTCTTCCTTTGCTTTGTTGGCATTTATCTTTAATTTTTTAATAGCCATGGTATGTTTTTTTTGCTAAAAATGATAAAAATTATGTGGTGTAAATGATTATGATGGTTGTTTATAAAAAAATAATGTGTAGCTTGGTAATATTAGGTTTGATGTAAAAATTAATAGTGTCCGCAAAAAATCTTGCTCAAATAATTTTACAAAAAAGTGTAATCATACCTCGTTATACTTTGACTAAAAAACTAGCTTACTTACTTTCAATGCTATAGTGGGGGAGTAACATTTGTAAGCACAATATGGAAAACATCAATACAACGAATAGTAAAAATATATAATATAATTGAATATGGGAGGGTTTTAAAACGTTTTTTTAGAGGTGTGAGTATTTTTTAGGAGTGTTTGGGGATGGTAAGGGTGAGATGGGTGATGGGGATTTACTCTTGGTATGAATGGAAGAGCATATAATTTTTATAATGTTATACTGTGGTGGGAGAGGCACATACCACTAAACTAAAAGGTATTTAATGTTTAATAAAGCGTGTATACTTTTTCTTCAATAGACCTCATACCATCTTTATTTTTTACTCTAATATTTGTAAAAGCGATGCTTGTACCTGCTGCACATCTTTCTAAAAACGCATTTAACTTGGTAAAATCATTTCCGTTCAAATTTGCTGCTTCTGCTTTCGGAAAACCTGTTCCTCCAAAATAAACATTACAAGAAACAAATTCGTAATTATCTGTTACAGTTGCCAACTTTTGTTTTTTAAATTCATCTGCTTTTATTCTGTTTGATGTTAAATTGCCAATTCTGAATACTGGGTCAAGGTTTTTATTTTCTTCTGTTTTTTCAATAATATTGATTATGCCTTTTACAGTTTTTATTCCAAAATTTTCTAAACCTGTGTTGGCATCATAAACATAAATATCTACAGAATCTTTTGCTATTTTTTCCATAGCAACTTTTTTACTAATAATTAGACCTTTAAATAAATAAGCAATATCATTAGAATCTGCAATTGTAAATCTTATCGAGCTCTTTCCGTTCTTGTATTCTTCTCTTTGACTTGCGTCAATTTTACCCAATTGGTCATCAGACTTTATCAATTGTGCAATTCTTTTTTGCGCTTCTTGTTTAGGGACATTATTTTCTTTTATATTATTTGCAAATGAATTTATCGCATTCAACACGTTATTAGCAAAGGTTTCTTGTCCGTCTGCTGACTGTAGATACTCTAAGTCTTTATTTGTATTTATGCATCCTGCCTCTAATAAAACAGAGGGGATATTATTAGCTTTTAAAACCCAAATTCCCATTTTTTTTTGCAAGGGAGAAGGTTTTACATCCAAACCATAATTGTTTTTAAAGGAACCGATAACTGCCGAAGCAAAAAGTTTACTCTTTTCATTATTCGCTATTGAGTCATTCGATATATATACACTCAAGCCATCTATATTTATATTTTTCTTTCCTTTAAATTTAAATTGATAATCCATATGAATGGAAATGAATAAATCTGCATTTGATTTCTTTACAAAGTCTGCTTTTTCTTGTACAGTTTGAGTTAAATCAGTTTCTCGAGTAAGAATAAGGTTAATATTCATATTTTTATTTAACGCTTTAATTTTTTTTACTAGTTGCAAGGTCATATCTTTTTCATAGATACCATTTAGGCTTTTTGCTCCAGGATCTGTTCCTCCATGCCCAGCATCTAACACAACAGTAATTTGCTTCTGTGTTAAAATATTTTTGAGCTTAGCATCACTTTGTTCAATTTTAGTATTATCTAGTTTTGGTGTTTGTATGTCAGTTTTAGTAGCATTTTTTTCTTCCAATATAGAAATCCAATTATTTAAATTCGTCTGTTTGTCTTTATACTCCTTCGCCTTTATTGTAAATGCAGCAAATACTACTATCAACAATGGAAGTACCAGCAAGCGGCTAATATAATTTACTCTCGGGTGTTTATTTTTTGTAAGCATCATCAATCTTCTTTTTATGGGTGAATAGAAAAAATTATTAGTAATAATATTTTGATGTTGTGGATACGTAGCAGCTAATATCATACAAGCAAAAGCTTCTGTATCTCCGTCTTCTACTGCTCGTTTGTCTGCAATAAATTCATGAATCATGCTTAACTCTCTGCGAATAAGCCAAAAAATGGGATTAATCCAAAATGCAATGAGCACAAGGTTTATAAACATTTTATCCCAGCTGTGGTGCTCTTGTATATGTGCAAGCTCGTGCTTAAATATGCGGTTGCCTGCGGGGCTATCCATATCTATTTGCTTGTTCCAAAAAATGTATTTAAAAAAAGAAAATGGTGTACCTTTTCCTGCATCGGTATTTATAAAATGTATTTGTTCTATTTTTATTGGCTCGCTTTTTTTCCATAATACAAAAATGGAAAACAACATTTGAATAAGCATAACAAACAATATTATGCTCACAACCAAATAGAGCAAGGGCAACATTTCTATAAATGAGAAACTTGATTTTTGTGGTAAAGCTATTACAACTTCATCTATGTATTCGTCGCTTGCAGTTACCACTTGCAGCATTTTTATTACACTTGTTTGTGGTGCATGTTTTTCTTGAAAAATATGTATACTACAGAGTGGGAGTATAAGTGAAAAACCTATAATGGCTAGTAAGTAAAATCTATTGTACCCATGAAAAACTTTATTGCGAAGTGCAAACCAATAGTATCCAAAAAATACAGCGGAGCAAATCGTTATTTTTAGTAGGTAATAGGCAAATGGTAGCATATTAAATAGTTAAGTAGCCCCCTACATCCCCCGCAAGGGGACTTTCGAAGCCTGTGATTATGTTGATTCTTTTATTTCAGAACACTTTTTATTATTTTTCTATTTGTGCATTCGTGGCTTTACTATTTCTTTTTTAATTCTTTAAGCAATAATTCCAAATCTGTAATGCTCAAATTATTTTCTTTTACCATAAATGAAACGGCATCGGTAAAACTCCCTTCAAAATAGCCTTTCACAAAAGTTTTCATCGTAGCCTTGCTATAAGCTTCTTTGGTTACCAATGGGTAATATTGGTGCATACGCCCAAATATTTTGATGCCGATAAATTCTTTTTCTACTAAAATTTTAATAACCGTTGCAACTGTGTTGTTGTGTGACTTTGGCTCAGGCAGCGCATCTATTATTTCTCGTAAAAATGCTTTGCCTAATTTCCAAAGCTCTTGCATTATTTGTTCTTCTGCTTTGGTGAGTTGTTTTATCATACTATCAATTTGATAAAGTAAAACTATAAAATTAGTTTTTAAACTATAAAAATAGTTATACACATTTTAAAATAATGGTAAATTTTAATTTAACTATTTGTTTTGTGCAACAAATATTACATTTGAAAAGGATAGCAAAAATCAACATTACATATGCGATATTTATTAAAAGAGGCAAATAGTTTTTACCCACAGTACTTAAAAGCCCACAGCCATAAAGGCAATAGAGTATTACACTTCATTGGTGCCACTCAGTTTTTTCTATTAATAATACTAGCAATTATATTTCGGCTTTGGTTATTCATTCCACTTGCTATTTTTATTGCGTATTTGTTACCTGGTATTGGACATCGTTTTTTGCAGCATAATGATAGCTTTAGGAATACAAAGCCTATTTTATGTGTAATATGTGCAACTAGAATGTATTTTGACACTTTGTTTTTTCAGATTGCTAATAAAATGAGGGTTAATGGTAACTAATTTTTAACAGCACATTCTAAAAAATATTTCGAAACTGAATTCCATATATTTATATTTGCTAGAATCTAATTGATGTTTAATTTTATGAAAGTTAAACATCAATACAACTATTAAACAATTTATAATGTCTGAATCAATAATAGAACTTACCAACGTAAACATTTATCAAAGTGAAACCCTTATCCTTAGCGATGTAAATATTTCTGTAGAT
>JAYSWO010000100.1:0-14415 GCA_043717975.1 Ferruginibacter sp.
ATGGTGAAACTGTTGGTTTCACCATTTTATTTTTTTTATATATTTCACTATTTTTTATCTAAGTAAAATTCAAAAGTATCGCCTCTAAGTCCAATACGCATTGCTTCCAATGCTATCATTTCTGATGGTGCAATGTTGCCAAGATTTACATTACAACCAATCAATTCTAAAAAGTAAAGTTGTTGTGCTTTTTGTGGTGCTTCCCATAATATTTTTTCTGCTGGTATTTGAGTAAGAATTTCTTGCACCAATCCTTCACGCACTTCACCACTGCCTCTGTATATACCTACATTGCCCGCTTCTCTAGCTTCAGCTATTACATAACTTGCTCCTGCACTAAGTTCTGCCCTCATCAATTCTATCCATTTGTATGGGGGTATAATATGAGCCGCATCCTTACTGCCAACTTCACTATATATTTTAAAATTTTTCGCTAGTTTTTCTATATAACCGCATTTTTCAGTGTGTGGTATGGTTATAGAGCCATCGCTCACTTCAATGGTAGTTACCCCAAATTCTTTACACATACTTACATAGTCATCCATCTGGTTGCGTATGAGAAACGCTTCAAATAATGTACCTCCAAAATAAACAGGTACATTGTTTTCTGCATATACAGCTAGCTTTTCTTTTAAATTTGGTGTTACAAACGCAGTTCCAAAACCTAGCTTAACAATATCCACATGAGGGGCTGCTACACTCATAAAATTTTTGGCTTCTTGTACACTCAAGCCTTTATCCATTACCATTGTAAGGCCATTGGCACGAGGCTGTGTCGTACGCTCTGGCATCTGAGAAAGATTAAAATTCATGTATTTCTATTTTACTGATTCCTATTTTGGAGTGCAAATATATCTAAAGAAAAATAAATGCATTTTTGAATGCTACAGGTTACCCTTTTTCTTAAATCTAGCAATGATTTCTACCACCTGCCTATGTTTAAGTATCGATGGATTAAGTTGTATAAATTTCTTAAGCAATTTTGGGTTAATGGTCATTCCATTTTCCAATTGCAACGCAGCTTCTTTGGTTTGCCCATTTGCAAAAAGAAAAATGCTTTTATAAAAAAGAAAAATTGGTTTACGATCGGTTTGTTCATAAGCAAACTCTGAATACTCTATACCCTCTGCATGGTATTCAGCATGCAAAAGGCATTTTAATAATTCTGTCCAACCGCTAATATTTTTTGGTCGAGTACGAACCACTAAGCCAAAGCAAGTAAGCGCATCTTCTATATTATTCATTTGCAAAAAACACTGTCCAAGTGCTAAGTTATAATCTGGCTGCACGTGGTTTGTACGCAATGCAGTGTGCAAACATTTGGAAGCAGCTCCCCAGGCCCCTTCATTCATATAAGTAGTGGCTATTTTGTAATGCATGTGGCTATCTTCAGCATTCATATGGCTAGCCTTTTTATAATAAAATCTTGCCTGGGCATAATTTTCCATACGATCATAGCAATGTCCTATTGCTTCATATACTACCGCTTCGGGTATGCACAATTCCAATACCCTTTGTAGAGATTCAATTGCATCTTTATAATTGCGAAGACGCAAAAAGGCATCGCCCATATTGCGGTGCGCATTCTCAAATTTATCATTTATGGCAATCACATATCCATAGGCATCTATTGCCTTTTCGTGCAATTTTATGCCTTGATAAGCGGCTCCTAAATTAAACCAAGCTAGTTCGTTGTAAGGTTGTTCCTCTATTATTTCTTTGTGTATGGCAATACTTTCTTCATTTCTGCCAGTAAAATCTGTCCAAAAACACATTTTATATAATGCTTCCTCATTGGCAGGGTCCAATTTTAAAATAAGGGCTATGCAGTCGAATACTTTTTCAAAATTCTCGTAGTCATCATATACATCTGAGAGTTCAAAAAGTAAATCCAATTTTTCGTCTCCTTCAAATGTGTCTATAGCGGCTTCTAATACCTCAGCCGCTTTTTCTTGCATGTCTAATGCTAAATAAGCATCTGTTTTAAGAATATATAAATTTGTATCTGTATTATCCAAATCTTCAGCTTCGTCAAGTAAAACCAACGACTCTCTGTATCTTTTTGTAACAATAAGCAAATTCGCTTTTAACAATAAAAGATCCGCTGTGTTAGGGTATTGATTTATAGCATATTCACATACTACAAGCGCTTCTTCTAATTTATCTCTATCATCATAATATTCAATAATTCGCTCAAAACCTTCTTTTTCTATAAATGAATTGGGCCTACCTTCACGTAAATTATCATAAAGAGCCAACAATTCCTTTAATTCTTCCCTATCTTGTCTATATTGGTCGTTTCTCATAATTATGTCATTATTAACTGTAATTTAAGCCATTTTCGTAATAATTATGTTAAGTTAAAAATATATTTTAACTTTTACACAACAATTAGCACAATAATTCGTCTTATATTTAGATATTAGTACTAAATTTGTATCTAGCATTAAAAATGAAAAAAACATTCCGCATATTATTACTTACAGTTGCCTTTACAGGGTTGTTGTTACCGTCTTTTGCGGACAGAGGCTTGGGTAAAAAGAAAAATAAAGTTACCTTAAATATTAAAGCACCTACTTCATTTGCTTCTTCACTTAAGTTTA
The DNA here is from genome assembly GCA_043717975.1 of Ferruginibacter sp. Classification (GTDB taxonomy): domain Bacteria; phylum Bacteroidota; class Bacteroidia; order Chitinophagales; family Chitinophagaceae; genus Ferruginibacter. The sequence goes on from JAYSWO010000100.1 coordinate 2,604, forward strand.
ATTTAAGAAACGGTATGAAATATACAGGTTCTTCTTTATTAAGACCATTGGGTAATGGTAACACTAGAACCCTTACTTCACCTAGTTATTCATTCAATACACTTGTTACATACCAAAAAGGTAAGAGCATTTATATTGTACCAATGAAACAAAAAGTGTTGGTAGCTGATGTGCGCCAAGGATATACAGGTGCAAAGTTGATTATCAGGATGCGTTAATTTATTCTCCCTTTTTTAATTGTTGATTTTCTTCAAAAGTCATACTCCTAAAACCTGTTTTAGGTATTTCAAATTTATTTGTAGCTATTACATCAGCACTATTTTTTGTCAAAGTATATTTAAAAATAAGATTACCAGATTGTAATTCATATTGCACCGGTAAGCCTTGCAACTGCGGAAAAGCACTGTTATACGTTTTGTTCGCAAGCGTTATACTAGGGTCAAAATACACTGTATAGTTTTTACCATCAGCAGTTGTAGCTGTAGCTTTTCTACAAGCATAGCTGCCTATAGAAACAGTTTCATTATCCGTTTTAAAAACAAGGTTATTATTCGTCTTATTTTTTTGTGCCCAATTATCTGCATTTACAGTTATCATTAATTTTTGCGCACTATACTCCCTAAGCAAATATCCTTTCCCAATTTTAGCATCAAAAAAAGTAGCCTCGGTACCAAGTGTATTTACAACTTCCGTTCTACTTTTATCTTTAGTAATATACAGCGTAAGCGTAGCACCGTTTAATGCATTGGCTACCTTCTTTTCGCCATTAGCCGTTTCAATAGAAATATTATAAGTAAGAATTCCTTCATTCAAGGTTTTTTGTGCAAAACCATTTAGTGAAAAAACTACTGCAATCAAAAAACAAACACTATGTAATACTGTTTTCATTTTTATAAAATATTAATACATAAAGATAGTAAAAAGTATGCCGAATATTGTTTTGAAAAGTTAATAAAAAAGCTGCACGTATTATTGTGCAGCTTTGTAACAGATTGTTAACTAAAATTAGTTCTTATTTGTTTTATTTTTTAATTCTTGTAGCTTACGTTGGCTTTCTTGCATGGCTTGCACTTTTGCCGCTATACCACTTGTTTTTTGAGGTTTTTTTCTATTCTCATTTATTTGTGCCAATATCTTATCATGGTTTATTACATACTTCTGTATAAATATTTGAAGCAATAACGTTATGGTATTAGAAATAGTGTAATACCAAGTAAGTGCTGCTGGCAAATTATTAAACACGCCCAATAATAATACAGGAAAAATATACGGCATGTATTTCATTACAGGGTTACTATTATCTTGCATGCTACTCATACTATAAATAGAAATAAGCATGCTCGTAATAGTAGCAGTAAGTGTAAACAAACTTATATGATCGCCATAAAATGGAATACTAAACGGAAGGTTATAAATAGAATCATAAGCAGCCAAATCATTTGCCCATAGAAAATTTTTACCTCTTAAATCAATATTACTTTGAAAGAAATAATACAACGACATAAAAATGGGTATTTGCAGTAATGCTGGCAAACAACCGCCTAGTGGACTTACCCCTGCTGTTTTCCATAGCTTCATCTGCTCCATACTAAAAGCTTGTTGATCTAATGTGCCCGTTTTATCTGTAAACTTAGCTTTAAGCGCATCTACTTCTGGTTTAAGCACTTTCATTTTTGCACCGCTCAAATAACTTTTGTATAATATAGGGGAAGTAATTAAACGTATCAGTAGTGTTACCAATAAAATAACAATTCCCATACTGAAAATATTTCTTTGCAAAAAATCAAATACTGGTAGCAAGAAATAACGATTAATGTATTTTACAAAAGAGAAAACACCACTACCATAAGGCACCAAATTCTCCATTTCATTATCATACTTTTTTAAAATATTATAATCACTTGGACCATAATAAAATTGTAGTGCTGTATTACCATTTGTTGCTACAGGCAATTTTAAGTTTGATGTAGAACGAAATAAAAATTTTGCGCTATCGCCTGCTATTTTCCATGCTATACTTCCACTTTCAAATTTACTTTTTGAACATAGTGCTGCTATAAAAAATTGTTGCTTTGTGGCTATCCAATTAAATGATTTGTCAAACGTTTTTGTATCCTCTTTAGCAGCATGTTCAAAATCAAACCCGTCATCTTTTACATACCCTATTTGCGATTGTGTGAGCTCATACTTATGGTCTTTTTCTATTTGCGGAGCTTCCGTTTGCCATAATATATTTATACTATTTTGGGTAAACAAATCTGCGCCTTTTGTGATGATGTTTAAGTCCATCATATAATCATTAGGCTTTAGGGTATATTGGTGAACAACTTCTCTCCCACCTGTGCTATCGCCTGTTTTAAAAGAAATGGTTTGACTTTTATCAGCATTAATAACGATTGGTTGCGCTATAAAATTAATATTCTCCGTTTCTGCGGTTTGATTACTGCCTGTGTTTATTTTGTACGTAAATTTATTAAAATCGCCAGCTTGTAATTTTACAATAGAGCTATCGTATTTCTTAAATTTCTTCAATTCTACTATGGCAGGTTGTGCACCTCTAGTAGAAAAAGTAATTTTCATTACTTCATTTTCTACAACAATCATTTTCGGCTTTGCAGTATCTTGTATTAAGCCGCCTGCTTGTTTTGCTTGTTTAAGAGAATCTGTTTTTAAAGCATTTATTTTTGCAAGTGTAGTGTCCACTTTTGGTTTTAAAGCAGCTAATGAGTCAGCTTTATGTTTTTCCTTGGCTGCTTTATCAGCCTCAAACTCACTTTTTCCTCTATTATTTATATACAACATTCCAATAAGCAATGCCCCAATAAGTGCAAAACCAATCATTGTATTTTTATCCATTCCCATTTCAGTTAATTTATTTTTTATGTAAACTTTCGTTTTTTAATGTTGTATAATCATATCAAACAATAGTCCGTAATTAGTAATACGCCTTATTGGCATGAAGGCTGCAAATGTACTTAGTTTTAAGCTTGTACTTTAATAAAAAATGCCTTCGTTTAAGAAGGCATTTTTTATTATTGATGTATACTTATTTTTTTGCAGCGGCAGCAGCAGGAGCAGCTTTACCAGCTGGGGCTTTAGCAGCAGCCGTTTCTTCTTGCTTCAATTGACGTGTCATTGTAACCGCCGCAATTGGAATACGTGGAGAGTTCAAAATCTCCATATTATCTGCTTTAATGTTTTCTATACGAATGTTTTCATTAAGCTCTAATCCGCTAATGTCCACTTCAATATTTTCTCTTAAATACTTTGGTAATGTTTTTACTTTTACCGATTTAATTTTTAATACCAACTTACCACCGGCTTTTACACCAGTTGGGGTTCCAGTATATTTCAACGGCAAACTAGCTATTACTTTTTTATCATCTACAAGCTCTAAAAAGTCCACATGCACCAATGCATCAGAAACTTTGTGAAATTGTAAATCCTTCAAAATGCATTTGTAGGTGTTGCCATCTACTTTAATTTCTGCAAACATAAACTCTGAGGTATATACGATACCTTTAAAAGATGATGCAGGAGCTGAGAAATTTACTTCTGTTTTACCACCGTAAATTACAGCAGGCACAAGTTGCTGAGAGCGAAGTTGGCGGGTGGCTTTTTTTCCGCTTTCGGTCCTCAGTTGTCCTTCAATTGTAATTGTTTTCATTATTGTTGTTTTTTTATGAGGTGCAAAAGTAAGCGTTTTTACGGAGAAATGATGTGCTAAATAGCTAAATTGTTTTATTGCTAAATTGATGTATTGTTAAACCTCTACATTACAGATGTTTTTTCTCAACAAAAAAAGTATATCAAGAAAAGTAAAAAAAGCTACTTTGATTTTATGGCAAATTAGCATCCTAATTCTGAGTTAATCAACAATTTATCAATGCAACAATAAACACCCTACTTGGCCCCCTTTAATCTACCCCTAATAAATAAACTATTGATACTCTTGTTTTCATATGCATTTCTAAGTGCTACTGCAAACAATTCATCTACAGAAAGTACTTTTATTTTATCGCAGATATCTTTTACCGGAATTGTATCGCAAACCACCAATTCTTCTAACACACTATTGGCAATATTTTCATATGCTTTACCACTTAGTACTGGGTGTGTACATAATGCACGTACACTTCTTGCACCTTTTTCTTTCATAAGTGCAGCACTCTTACAAAGCGTACCACCTGTATCACAAATATCATCTATTAGTACCACATCTCTATCAGCCACATCTCCAATGAGTACCATACTGGCTATTTCATTTGCACGCTTACGATGTTTATCACAAATAACCATTTCGCACTCAAAAAAGGTAGCTATTTCACGAATTCGATTGGCGCTTCCTACATCTGGGGCAGCAAAAGTGAGGTTTTCTAAGTTCAGGTTTTCAATGTAGGGTATAAAAATGGCCGATGAGTCTAAGTGATCTACCGGAATATCAAAATATCCTTGTATTTGTGGTGCATGTAAATCCATCGTAACTACCCTATCTGCCCCTGCTGCCGTAAGCATATTAGCCACCAATTTAGAGCCAATGGCCACACGAGGTCTATCTTTCCTATCTTGCCTAGCATATCCGTAGTAAGGAATTACTGCAATAACTTTATATGCTGATGCCCTTTTTGCAGCATCTATCATTAATAGTAACTCCATTAAATTATCTGTAGGCGAATACGTACTTTGTACCAAAAAAACCGAACGCCCACGGATACTTTCTTGAAACTCCACCCCTATTTCTCCATCGCTAAATCGTTGAATATTTACTTGGCCAAGAGGCTCACCAAATTTAGTGGCAATTTTAGAGGCTAAATACTGAGACCCTGTTCCTGAGAAAATTTTTACGTTGGATAACATGAAGTAGATTGTAAGATGATAAATATTCTGCGAAAATACAGTTAGTTTGCATTAATAAATTGTATAATCTTGGAAAATTTAGAGAATAACAAAACTTCTATAAAAAACTGGGCTGAAGATGATAGACCAAGGGAGAAAATGATGAAGCATGGTGCAGAAATATTAAGCAATGCCGAGTTGCTTGGTATTATCATAAACAATGGCAATAAAGAAAAATCTGCTGTGGAATTGGCTAAAGAAATACTTAAACTAGGGTACAACAATTTAGATGAACTCGGAAAATTATCTCTAAAAGATTTGCAAAAAGTAAAAGGCATAGGTATTGCTAAGGCAATAACAATAGCCGCTGCATTAGAAATTGGTAGAAGGCGTACTGCTGGAGATTTGTTGCAACGTACTAAATTAACGACAAGCAAGGAAATTGTTACTTATTTGAGAACAATTTTAAAAGATTATTCAAATGAAGTATTTGCGGTATTGTTTTTAAACCAAGCGCTTAAGGTTAAGAACTTTAAAATAATGAGCCGTGGCGGCATTACGGGCACCGTGGTTGACCCTAGGGTTATTCTAAAACAAGCGCTTGATGAAGGTGCAACCTCCATTGTATTAAGCCACAATCATCCATCGGGCAACTTGCACCCCAGTATGGCAGATAAAGAACTTACACATAAAATAAAAATAGCAGCTTCTTACTTTGACATAAAAGTAATAGACCATATTATAGTGAGTGATGAAGGGCATTATAGTTTTGCAGATGCAGGGGAATTGTAAATATAATTGTATAACATGCTATACATTAAAAGATAACATTACAAACAATCTTAGTCTATTTGCTTAAACGGTAACGCTGATTTTATTCAATATTCAATTTATTAAACAAAGAAACTTTTAACCTTACATTTGAAAAATGAAAAAAACAATTACGTTCATTTTATTTTTTATATCTACTATTTCGTTTGCACAACAAACTATATTCGAAAAAAGCAATGGCAAAGCATCTGCAACGTATTTTGAAACGATTATTTTTTACAAAAATTTGGATAAGCAATCTGACAATATTTCTTTAAAAGAAATGGGGCAAACGGATGCTGGATATCCATTGCATTTGGTACTAGTAAGTGCCGATAAAAAATTTAATCCTGCCCAATGGCATGCACAAAATAAAGTAGTAATAATGATAAACAATGGTATACACCCTGGCGAGCCAGATGGTATAGATGCGAGCATGATACTAGTAAGAGATATAAAAAATAAAAAAATAATTCTTCCAGATAATGTAGTATTAGCAATTATTCCTGTTTACAATATTGGCGGCTGTTTAAACAGAAATACACATAGCCGTGTAAATCAAAATGGGCCAATTGAATATGGCTTTAGAGGTAATGCTCAAAACTTAGATTTGAATAGAGATTTTACAAAAAATGATAGTAGAGAATCCAAATCATTTGCTCAAATATTTCATTGGCTTAATCCTGACATTTTAATAGACAATCATGTAAGCGATGGCGCAGATTACCAGCATACGATGACGCTTATTACCACACAATATGAAAAACTTGGAGAGCCTGCTGGCACATGGCTTCGGAATTTTTTTGAGCCACAGCTTTATGCAGGCATGAAAGAAAAAAAATGGGATATCATTCCATACATCGAATTTGAGGTGGCAGATTTTAGCAAGGGTGCAAACATGTTTTATGAACCAGCACGGTATAGTTCGGGCTATGCAGCTTTGTTTGGCACATTTTCGTTTATGCCAGAAACCCATATGCTTAAGCCCTATAAAGAGAGAGTACAATCTACCTACGACCTTATGCATACGTTTATAAACAAGGCATCTTTACATGCAAATGATATTATCATTAAAAGAAAAGAAGCTATAACACGAATAAAAACACAAACACAATTTCCATTACGATGGGTGGTAGATAAAACAAAAAGTAGCACATTTACATTTAATGGATATGAACAAGATACTTCCATTAGCGAAGCAACAGGCTTACTAAAAATGTTTTACAATCATGCAAAACCTTATACAAAAGAAATTACTTTTTATAATTATTACAAGGCAGACAATATTGTAGAAAGACCTCTTGCATACATCATTCCTGCAGGTTGGTATAATGTTATTGAAAGATTAGAACTAAATGGCGTTATCGTTAAAAAATTAAAAAAAGACAGCAGCATTTTGGTTGGTATTTACAAAATTGAAGATTACAAAAGCCGAACAAATCCTTACGAAAAACACCATCCAAATTATGCGGTAAAAGTTTCCAAGAAAATGGATAGTATACTTTTTTTAAAAGGAGATTATATCATTGAAATGAACCAACCTGCAAATAGATACATTGTAGAAATGTTAGAACCTACTGGCGATGATGGTTTTTTTGCTTGGAATTTCTTTGACGCCATACTACAACAAAAAGAGGGTTATAGTGATTATAGATGGGAAGATGTAGCAGCAGCATATTTAAAAACAAATGCAATTTTAAAAACCCGGCTAGAAGAAAAGAAAAAAACAGATGTAAAGTTTGCAACAAACCCGACAGCAATATTAGATTTTATTTACAAAAACTCGCCTTATTATGAGCCTGCGCACAATAGGTATCCAGTATATAAAATTGTACCCTAAGATGATTACACTTTTACAGAACCATATTGAGATAATTTTCTGTGCAAATCTTCTGGCCTAAAAGGCTTTTGAATATAATCTGTAAATCCTTTGGATATAAGGTCTAATTGCATATCATCATACACCGCAGCGGTAAATGCAATTACAGGTATAGCATCATTTCTTTTTCTTATTTCTTCAATAAGTTGATACCCATCCATTTCAGGCATTTCTAAATCTATAAGCAATAAATCGAATTCTTGTTCTTCAAATTTTGCCAAAGCCTCTACACCATTCACTGCCTCATCTGGCATTATATTCCATTTTTTTAAAAATTTTCTTGTTACCAACATATTTATTTGATTATCCTCAGCAATCAATACTTTCATATTATCTAAAGAAACAAGCGAACTCATTATTTTTTCATTCACAAAACTTTTGTTGCTAAGATGTAAATCTAAATCTATTGTAAAATAAAAATTACTTCCTTTTCCTTTCTCACTTTCCACTTTTATCTCCCCATTATACAGGCTTATTATATTTTTACTGATAGATAAGCCAAGTCCTGTACCACCAAATTTGCGTGTAGTAGTGGTATCTCCTTGTGTAAAGCTTAAGAAAATAAGTTCTTGTTGTTTTTTTGTAATGCCCAATCCCGTATCCTTTATAGAAAAATAAATAGAGGCTTTTTGGCTGGTAGATTTTACCATTTTTGCAGTAACCACAACCTTGCCTTGCTCTGTAAATTTAAGCGCATTGGCTATTAAATTGCTAAGCACTTGACTAAGTCTAGTTTCATCTCCTAAAAAATATCGATCAAGCTTTGGATCAATATCAAACTCAAGTACAATATTTTTCTTTGCATACTGGCTGCCAAATAAATTATGCATTTTAAGCAAAAATTCACTTGAGTTAAATGGTACTTTTTCCAGTGCCATCATATCTGCTTCTATTTTACTAAAGTCTAATACATCATTTACAAGATGAAGCATATGCTCTGACGAAAACTTTAATAAATCAAAATGCTCTTTTTGCTCTGGCATACTAGCTTCATCTAGTAATAAATTTGCCGTACCAATAATCCCATTAAGTGGGGTACGCAGTTCATGGCTCATATTAGATAAAAACTGCGACTTTGCCTTCATAGCTTGCTCTGCCTTATCTTTTGCAATTTCTAACTCCGCTTGCGTTTTCTTTAAATCAGAAATATCTAAAATGGTTATTTTTTTAAGTAGCTGATCGCCATGTAAAAAAGAGGCAATACTAACATACCCAGGAAACTCAATACCCGAAGCTATACAGCAAGAAAGTTCACCTTGCCAGTTTTCTTTTTTATTTAAATTTAATAACGTAGATCTTTCATCTATATTAATATCTTTAAACAAAATATCGATTCTTTTTTCTAATAATAAAGACTTATCATTTATATCAAACATTTGCAAACTTTGCTTATTGCAATCTGTAATAATCATGGTATCTCCATCTACAATAAAAGCCGCATAAGAAGAAGCATTAAATACGGTATTAAAGAACTGTTGTTCTTTTAAAATAATTTTAGAATTGTAATGATTTTGTTTTAAAATAACAAAAGATATAAGACAGGTTATTAGTACCGAGGCAAAAATATTTATCATAAATGTAAGGCGCTCAGCTTGCTCACCAATTCTTTGTAATGAACTATGAAAAGGAGCTAGAGAAAATATAAATGCAAAACAACAAATGGTAGCAACAAACACAAATACCAATTGCGCAGTTTCTTTATAATCGTATATAAAAATAGAAATAATGAGTAACACAAATACATATAAATAATCGCCTACCACCACACCTTCTACATAGGATAATGCCGATATACTTATACATATCGTAATAACAAAAATAGACCTAGTGATACCAAAATATTTGTTCTTTATAAGTAAATGAGTAAGAATAAGTATGGTACAAGATGCTCCGGTTATAAAAAGGCTGTAGGTAAGATCTTGAAAATAATTGGCAATGCAATTTACAAACAAAACCAAAATAGCATAATTGCGCATAAGATTTACATTAGCAATCAATTTATGATTACCAGAAGCATCTTCAAACGTAGCCATTAAGTATGGCTTTTTAGCTTCATCGTTCACAAAGGGCATAAAATTAGAAGACATTTGTCTGTGCATGTTACGTACTTGATAAAAGGATTAAAAAATAGTACATACTTTAAAATTCAAAGTAATTCTAAAGAGTGTAGCGATTTTTCTATAAAACAACATTTTTACATATTTTATTGCATAAAAATAAAAATATTTCTGTGTTTTTTTTCATTATAGTTATTAAAAAAATAATATTATTACTTTTAGTACGTTTCATAAATGCACACATGAAAACTAGTTATTTAAAAAATATTGGATATTCCTTCATACTGATTATTATTTTGATTTTAGGTATTCTAAAAGCAAGAGAGCATTTGTTAAATAGAATTAGTGATGATGGGGATGCTCCAGAAAGTTATGGAATAGCAATACATTATAACCCAAATGAAGGCCCTTTCTTTGGCAAAATAAGAGGCAATAGCAATAATGTAGGCAATGATTCTATTGCCTTTGCAGATGCTCTTCATCCAAATCAACATAGAGACGATGCTTTCCCTTTTTTGGGTGACAGTTTAGATTTAGAAGCATATAACAAACCCTTACTTGCACCAGATATTATTGCTGAATATGATGTGTATAATGTAAAAATCCCTGTAAGCAATGCTATGGCGGGAGATCCTGTAAGAGGCTGGATTGATTTTAACGGAAATGGCATTTTTGAAGATAATGAGAAAGCTTCTTCAGAATATAAATCTTCTGGCACTGTTACATTATCTTGGCGGTTGCCACTAGATCTAAAAAATGTACTCACCATAATGCGACTGAGAACCTGTTCTAAATTATACAAAGAAGAAATAGAGTTTCCCAATGGCAAAGCTACAACTGGTGAAGTAGAAGATTATGCTGTAAGAATAAGCAAAACAAATATTCCCTCTACCGAAATAAAAGAAAAATTAGATTTTTCTCCATTTACTGAGATCGAAAATGAGCAGAAAATAGAAGATATTATAAAGAACATGGCTTTTGGCAATGTAAAATTTAGCATAACGCTTAATGGTACAGTACCAGATGTAATGGGCATAAACGATAAACATGATGCATCTGTTACAGGTTTAAGGCTTGGTCATTTTACGAGAAGCATTATAAATCATAATAACCCAATAATTATAAATTTTAAAGCGGCGGCATTGTTAGAAAATTTTAATTTTCAAATAATAGATATTGATGGTGGTGATAAAATAAAAATTGAAGGATTCAAAAAGGGCAAACCAACAAAGTACGAGATAAGCAATCTTTCTGATAACTATTATTCTCAGTATAATAGCACTACAAAGGAAGTATACGGCGATTTATCCGCAGATGCGGGCGGTGAAGAGTATATTCAATCATCGTTGGATATGGGTGTAAATATTAATTTTTCTGATTTTGTTGATAGCGTAAGACTAACTTATGTTGATGATACTCCCGAATCAAGTGGTACTTTTACACTCGGAAACTTCTCTGTAAGAAAATATCAACTCGAAGATGCTGTTGTAAAAGATTTTATTGCAAAAGATGAAGAGAAATCTGTTGTGCTTACTTGGGAAACCTTTAAAAATGAAAACTTATCATATTATTCTATTGAAAGAAGTGTAGATGGTGTAACATATGAAACTATAAGTACGAGTAAAAATACCAAAGCAACCCATTCTAAATATATTGATAATACAATCTCTCCCACTTTTCAAATATGCTTTTATAGGATTAAACTTATTCAAAAAGATAATCACTATTCTTACTCGCCCGTATTCAGGTTGAGAAGAAATTTATCACAAAGTCTATTAGGCTTTAAACCATTAAATTATAATTTTATAAAAAAAGATAGTATCCAATTATTACTTTTTAAAGATATGCCAGGAGCAATTAAGATAAATATGTATAATTATGCTGCAAAAAAAGTTAAAGAATGGACTTTTAGCGATAAAAGAAAATCAGATACAATAACCCTTACCAAGTTACTTCAGCTTCCCGAAAATGTTTATTACATTGAAATATTCAATAATAACAGCAAGTTTTTAGTGGAAGTATATAACAACTAACCTATTTATACGGTTTTCTGATAATATTGAGCTATTATCAGTCAAAAATCCTTACATTTGCACCCCGTTCAGAAAAAACGGGATAACAATTTTATTTATAAACAAAAAACAGGGAAATGAGCAATTACGAATTGATGGTGGTTTTTACCCCTGTGCTATCTGAAGAGGAATTTAAAGCCGCTCAGAAAAAATACGAA